>JANNAO010000122.1:0-5572 GCA_031384405.1 Verrucomicrobiota bacterium
TCAACGGCGGCCGTGTCGGCATCGGCACCACCACCCCGGCGGCCGGGTTGCAGGTCGAGACGGTGGTCGGCGTCAGCGCGGGAACCTGGTCTTATGTGACGAAAGGTGATTTCAACTCGGGGACTTTTGGCGGTTCGCCCAACCTCGCCATCTACACCAGCAGCGCGATGGGTGCGCAGACTTACTACGCCTTCTCCGATGCGCGCATCAAAAACGTCATCGGCATCACTTCGGGCAGCAAAGATCTGAACACCTTGCGGACCATTGAAGTCACGGATTACAACTACAAGGATCAGGTGGCGAACGGCAGCCGCCCCGTGAAAAAAGTCATCGCCCAGCAAGTCGAGTCGGTCTATCCGCAGGCTGTCTCCAAGACGGCAGGCGTGATTCCTGACATCTACAAGCAGGCCACGGAACACGACGGCTGGGTGACGCTCGCCACGGATCTTCATGCGGGTGAACGCGTGAAGCTCGTTGGCAATGGTGCTCAAGGCATCTATGAAGTCCTTGAAACCAAGGTGGGTGCCTTCCGCACCGCGTTCAAATCGGGAACCGGCGAGGTCTTCGTCATGGGTCGAGAAGTGAAAGACTTCCGCAACGTGGACTACGAGGCCATCTCCATGCTGAACGTCTCCGCCACGCAGGAACTCGCCCGCAAGGTGGACGCGCAGGAAGCCGCGCTCAAGAAACTGCAAGCCAAGCTCGGCCAGCAGTTGGCCGAGAAGGAAACGCTCCTCAAACATCTGGCCGCGCTCGAAGCGCGCGACCAGACACGGGAAGATCGGCTGGCGCAAATTGAAAGCAGCCTGGAAAAGAGTTCCGTCCGCGCTCAAAGCACTTCGCTGAAGCTTCACTGATCGGCCACGGCGTGCGGGTGATTTGTTTCATCCGCACGCCCAACCACCAATTCACATGAAAACTAAATCCTGGTCATTCGCTGGTGAGGCGTGTCACTCCGTGCGCGCCGCTTCCAGCCAGCCCCACCACGGCGCGCGCAGAGGGGAAACGCCCGCCCTCACCCTAACCCTCTCCCCCCGGGAGAGGGAACAGCCGTTGCACACTTCAAGTAATTCGGAAGGCAATCGAGCCGAAGTCAGCCGTAGTTTCGCCAAGACGCGGGGAGCGATTCTCCCCACTGCCATTGAATTAGCCGAAACTCAGAAACTCAGAAAGGCGCGAAGTCTCCGGTTTCTTTTTGAGTTTATGAGTTTTGGCTTAAATCCAAATTCGTTCATCGGCATCGCCTTCCTTAATTCAACAGCAGTGGCGATTCTCTCTCTCCGCTCCTTCGGAAGGAGGGGAGAGGGCCGGGGTGAGGTGAGGTCTTCCCGCATTGGCTGGACACAAAACGGCGCGCACGGAGTGACGCGCCCTACCTGCCTCGCTTTGCTCCTCGGTTTCATCCTTCTTCATTCATCCTTCTGCCTTCCGGCATCAGGGCAAAGTTACTCCGTCTCCTCGCACACCATCGCTGGCGGCGGCGGCAGCAGCACCAACGGCCAGTTCACCATCGCCGCCACCATCGGCCAGCACGACGCCAGCAACGCCCTCACCAACGGCCAGTATTCCGTCACCGGCGGTTTCTGGGTTTTGCCGCAGGCGGTGCAAACTCCCGGCGCACCCACGCTCACCATCGCTCCCGCCACGCCCGGTAATGCCACGATCTCGTGGACGCCCAGCACGCCGGGCTTCGTGTTGCAGGAAAACTCCGATCTCAGCACGACGAACTGGATCAACTCTCCCAGCGGCGCGACGAATCCCATCACCGTCCCCGCGACGGCTGTTCCCGGAAAATTCTATCGCCTGTTCAAACCGTAACGGTGGTAGGCAAACGCGTTAAAAACTATGAACACGAGCAGCACAGTGGAAATTGGGGAGCGCACAATCGGGGAGCGCACGCGCCCGCGCGTGCGGTGGTGGACGCCCTCGTCCACCACACTCTTGCGCGCCACCGCGTCCCGCTTTGCGGGATTCCCCTCCGGTTCTGAACGACGCGCGGTGGCGCGCGTCGGCACCGACCGCGAGGGCGCGGTCGGTCACACGCGAGGCGCGTGTGCTCCCCAACCTTTCCTTGACCGCAAACGCCCTCTGCGGATTAATCTCCTCAACCAAAAGTAACATCTCCAGCCAGCCGTTGCCGCACACAGAACAATCTCACTCCACAATACCTATGAAACTCATCAAACACTTCATCCTCGCACTCACGCTCTCGCTCCTGTGGCTCGTCGTCCCTTCCGCCCGCGCGTGGAACGCCCAGGGGCACATGGTGGTTTCGCAGATCGCCTATGACAACTTGCGCCCGGACGTTAAAGCCAAGTGCGACGCGCTTATCGCCATTCCCGTTTTCAATTCCGGCAACAACAACAGCAACTTCGTCACGGCGGCGTGCTGGGCGGACGACATCAAGAGTTTTTCCAGCAACTCCATTTTCGGCAACTGGCATTACATTGACCTCCCGTTCAGCCTCGACGGAACGACGACCAACAACTGCGTTTTGCCCGCCAATGACGTCGTGTGGGCCATCAACAAATGTGTGGCAGCGCTCCAGGACCCGAGCATGTCGTTGAGCAATCAAGCGGTACACCTGCGCTTCCTGCTTCACTTCGTCGGCGACATTGTTCAACCGCTCCATTGCTCCACGGCCATCTCCTCCTCCAACAACTGCGATTTTGGTAATCTTGGTGATGCGGGCGGGAACGGATTCCCGCTCACCGGCGGCTACTTCAATCTCCATTCGCTGTGGGATCAAGGCGCAACCTATGTGAACGGCACCATCACTCGTCCGTTCACGGCGGGCAGCCACACCACGCTGACCAACAAAGTCAACGATGTGCTCGCCACCTATCCTTACGCGCCCGGTTTCATTGCGCCGCCAAATCCCATGACATGGGCCACGGAAGGCTGGGGGCTGGCGCAGTCCGTGACCTACGCCGCGATCAGCCCCAACACCACACCGTCTGGTGGCTATTTGACCACCGGGCAGGCCACGGCCAAACAACAACTCGCCCGGGGCGGTCAACGCCTCGCTGATCTGCTCAATGCCATTCTTGCGCCCAGCGCGTTCACCAACGCGCTCTCGCTCGACGGCACGACTCAACACGTCGTCGTCACGAATTTCGGAAGCATCATGCCCACGAATGAAGTCACCGTGGAGTTTTGGGCTTACACCACGACCATCACTGACAATTCGGTTTTCAGTTTGATTCCGGATGATGGCCTGAACCGTTTCCAGTCACACCCAACCTGGAATAGCGGTCAGATTTTTTGGGACTTTGGAAACATTACGACCACCGGACGTATCTACACCAATTATCCGCCGAACTCGCTGACGAACTGGATTCATTACGCGATGGTTGCCAGCCAGAGCGGGAACACCATGAAGATTTACACGAACGGAAACTTGTGCGCGACAAAGGTCGGCATGGATCCCTTTGAACGCTACGCTGCCGATCTGCGCATTGGCGGCGGTTACGCTTTTTATCCAGGGCGACTCGATGAATTCCGCATCTGGAACACCGCCCGCTCGCAGGCACAGATTCAGGCGAACCTCGGCGCGCCGCTCACCGGTAGCGAAACCAACCTGCTGCTCTACTATCGCTTCGACAACACGAGCGGCAACGTTGCGACCAACTCCGCCACGGCCACGGGCACAGCCTTCAATGGCACTCTCGTCAACAGCCCGACATGGGTGGCCTCCACCGCGCCCAGCACGGTGGTGTTGAACACCAACGATGCCGGTGCTTACTCGCTCCGCAGCACCATCTCCAACGCGCCTGCCGGATCCACCATCACGTTTGATCCCAGCCTTTCCGGCAAAACCATCCTGCTCACGAACGGTCATTTGTTGCTGGACAAGAATCTGAACATTGACGGCTCGGCGCTGACGAACGGGATCACGCTCAATGGCAACGGCATCTCCCGCGTTTTTGGAATGATCAGCGGCACCACCAACGTGCTCACCGCCCTGACCCTCGCCAACGGCTATGGATTCAACTTTGGCGGCGCCATTTCGAACGCGGGCTGGCTGACGGTGAACCGATGCACGATCACCGGGAATAGTGCTGGCTTCGGCGGCGGCATTTTTAACGAGGGTAATTTGTTTCTGAACCAGAGCACGACCTTCGGAAATACAGCGCTTATTAACGGCGCCGGCATTTACAACCACTACACTGGCACGATGGCAATGAACCAGAGCACGATCTCCGGGAATGTGGCAGTCAACAGCGGCGGCGGCATTGAAAACGTCAATGGCACGCTGACCACCACCAATTCCATCGTTTGTAATAATTCGGGAAACAGTAATCCGAACATTGGAGGCTTGTTCTCCGGCCAGAACAATCTCGTGGATGTGAACGCGCTCCTCGCCCCGCCCGGCAATTACGGCGGCCCGACGAAGACCATGCCGCCCTTGCTCGGTTCGCCCGCCGTTGATGGCTGCACCAACGGCACGCTTTTCTCCACTGACCAGCGCGGCTTCACGCGCATCGTCGGCGCGTTCGCGGACATCGGCGCGGTGGAGTCGGGCCATGCCATTCCCGGCTACACTTACGGAACGGTGGTCAACACCACCGCCGATTTCCAGAACGGATCGGAAACCAATCTGGTTTCCCTGCGCAACGCTGTGGCCTTTGGGCCAACCAACGCCACCATCACCTTCGCTCCCGCGCTCTCCGGCCAGACCATCGTGCTGACCAACGGCCAGATCGCGCTGAACAAGAACCTGACTATTGACGCGTCAGCACTGGCGAACGGCATTGTTATCAATGGCAACGCGGCCTCGCGGATTTTCAACGTGGTGAGCGGCACCACCGTCGGTTTGACGGCACTCACACTTCGGGATGGCTACGCTCCGGGCGGGGATCATCCCAACAATTCGGGCGGCGGCATTTTGAACCAAGGCACGCTCACGATTTCATACTGCACTGTGACCAACAATCGGGCGATTCAAGGATCAAATCCGGGCGGCGGCGGTATTGAAAACAATAGCGGAATCCTGACGGTTCAGAACTCCACCATCGTCGGCAATTCATCCCAATGGGGCGGCGGAATTGATACCTTTCCTTCGGGCACCGTGAGCGTGAACAACTGCACGCTTGCAAACAACAACAGTACCTCAGGCGGCGGCGGCGTTTACAATACAGGCACGCTGATGGTGAACAGCAGCACGCTCGCCAACAATAGTGCCACCTTCGGCGTCGGCGGCGGCATTCGCAATGCCTCCCCTGGCTTGTTGATCTTCACGAACACCATCGTTTGCAGCAACACTGCGCCAACTGCTCCTAATATTACCGGCAGCATTTCTTCCGGTGCGAATAATCTGGTGGACACCAACGCGCTCCTCGCCCCGCTGGGCAACTACGGCGGCACCACGCAAACCATGCCGCCATTACCCGGCTCGCCTGCCATTGACGCGGGCGGAACGACGACGTTGATCACGGATCAGCGCGGACTGACGCGCGTGGTGGATGGCAACGGCGACACCGTGGCCGTCGCAGACATCGGCGCGGTGGAATTGACGCTCAACGAAGCTGTTTTTGGTCTGGGAATAAATCCCATCCGCTGGGCCGTGGGC
>JANNAO010000160.1:0-10036 GCA_031384405.1 Verrucomicrobiota bacterium
AGTTGCGCCGCGTGCGCGCCGAGGCGTTGCCGAAAATGAAGGGCGGACTGCGCGCGCTCTATCGCACCCTCGAATTGCCCGGCGCGAATCCGTTGAAGGACGCCCACGCCGCGCTCGACACCGCCGTCCTCACCGCCTACGGCTTCAGTGCCAAAAGGGATTTACTCGCCCAACTCCTCGCGTTGAATCAAGAAGTCGCCGCCAAGATTGAACGCGGCGAACCTGTCATCGCTCCCGGCATTCCCAAGAATTATCCCAACGCGAAGAAACTGGTGACGGAAGATTGTATCAGACCTGACGGGCCAGATCGCACCTTCGCCTACGCTGACCAGCCATCAAACCCCACGCATCCTGATTTGACCCCGGAGCAAGCCTACGCCGACGCCGCGCATCATTACTCGGTCAAAGAGGAAGGCCCGCAGTATGGCATCAAGAAAAAATAAGGTCGGACGGTTTTTGTCCGTCCAGCCCGGATACGCTGATCCCGCACTATGGGATTAACCATTGGATACACGTTGTCCGGCCGCGAGCAGTTGACACTGACCCGGGTGCGGCGAATTGTTTCGGCGCTGCGCAAGAAAGCCGTGGCACTGGACTTTGAACACGTTGGCAAGCTGTTCAAGCCCGGGCCGGATCATGCGGACATTTACTGGAAACCGCCGGGAGCCAGACGGCTTTGCGACCTTGTCATGGCGAGCGAAGGCTGGGTCTTCCACGCCACGCCGGGCGAAGGCTCGGATAGTGTGATGATGGGCCTGTGCCGCTTCGAGGGCCGCGAGGGCTGGTGGCTGGAGAGTTTTTGCAAGACCCAGTACGCCTCGCGCCACGGCTGGGAACATTTTCTCAAATGTCATTGCGCTGTCATTCAACTCATCGAGGCAGCAGAACACTTCGGCCTGCAGGTGGCGGTCGAAGACGAGGGCGGCCTCTGGGAGAGCGGCTCGTTCGCTGTATTGCGCAAAAACCTGGACGAATACGACGAGTGTATCGCGGCGTTTTGCGGCGCGTTGAAAGATGCGGATGAGTCGGGGAAAAGCAGTGCTCCAATACTTGATCACCCACAGTTTGAGAGACTGGAAGCGGAAGGATCAGCGCGACATGGCGCGAAGATTTCCCAAGCCGTTCTCCTCGTGAATAAACTGGTCGCGTCCCAGCGTTGAGGCGAAAAATCACCCCGCCGTGCGGCGGATGATTTCTGCGAGCAATGTCTGCGGGCGGAAGCCGGTCGTCTTCTCGAGTTTTTCCACGACAGGTTTGCGGCGGCGCATGTCGTCGAAGCCGGGCGCGTAGGCTTCTGAGTAGGGGATCAATTCGATCTTTGATTTCGATCCGAGTGTTTCGATGACACGCTGCGCGAGTTCGAGAATCGTGACTTCCTCAGTGCCGCCGATGTTGAAGATGTTGCCTCGTGCTGCTGGAGAATTCTGCAATCGCACCAAGGCTTCCACCGTATCCAGCACGTAGCAGAAGCAGCGGCTTTGTTTGCCGTCGCCGAACACGCGCAACGCCTCGCCGGACTTGGCCGCCGCGATGAAGCGCGGCAAGACCATACCGTATCGCCCCGTCTGGCGCGGGCCGACTGTGTTGAACAAGCGCACGATGACCACGGGCAATTCGCGCTCCTTGGCGTAGGCGAGCGCGAGAAATTCATCCATCAACTTGGAGCAGGCGTAACCCCAGCGGGAATGTTGCGGCGGGCCGATGAGCAGATCGTCGTCCTCGCTGAACGCGGGCTTCTCGCTCTTACCGTACACTTCGGACGTGGAAGCGATCAGGATCGGCACGCGATGCGCGGCGGCGGCTTTGAGCAAAACCTCCGTCTCGTGCAAGTTGGTTTCGAGAACGTGGATGGGGGATTTGACGACGAGATCAACGCCCACGGCAGCGGCGAGGTGGAAAATGGATTCAGAATTGCGAACCAGATCGGGCAGATCGGCGCAGGTGGAAATTTTTCCTGCAATGACGCGGAGATTCGGGTTGGCTGCGACGGCTTTGAGATTGTCGCTGTTGCCTGTGGAAAGATCGTCCAGCACGACCACGCGCTTGCCATCGGCGAGAAGTCGTTCGACGAGATGCGAGCCGATGAAGCCCGATCCGCCAGTGACGAGGACGTGAGGATGGAGGATGGAGGATGGAGGATGGCTCATGTTATTTTTGGTTCACTGACGTTTTCGGTCGGCAACGGTAACGAGGTGTTGGAGCAACTTTTGTGATTACGACCGCCCTCACCCCGGCCCTCTCCCCCAAGGAGAGGGAGAAACGCTCCCAGCCTTTCGTCGCAATTTGTTGCCATCCTCAATCCTCTATCTTCCATCCTCTGTCTTTACTCCAACGCCTTCGCCACGGCTTCCGCGAGTTTTTGCCGATACGCCGGATCCGCAGCGCGCCGGGCTTCATCCGGGTTCGACATGAAACCGGCTTCGATGAGCACCGCTGGACGGTTCTGGCCTTGCAACACATCGAGGAAGCGCGCGTGGCGCACGCCGCGATCTTTTCGTCCGTTCACTTGCAGCAAAGCCCGATGCAGCCGCACGGCGTAGCGCAGATTGTCGTCGTCAAATGAGTTGTTCGGAAAAACGGCGCGCGCGTCATCGGAATATCCACGCGTCAGCGATGACGACATTCCCGCCGGAGTCATGCAATAGGTTTCCAATCCCGCCGGGCCTTGGTTGCCATCGCCCGTGGCGTTGAAGTGAAGGCTGACGAACAGGTCGGCGTCATGCGTTTCCGCGAACGCCACGCGATCCGCGAGCGACATCGTCACGTCATTGCTCCGGGTGAGCATGACGCGCCAGCCGCTTTGTTCCAGCAACGGCACGAGTCGCAACGCCCAATCCAGCGTGTATTCCTTCTCGTGTCTGCCGGTGATCATGTTGTGCGTGCCGGGCTGCAAACCGCCGTGACCGGGATCAATCACCACAAGACGATTCACAGGTGTGGCAACCGAGACGCCGTGAGCGAGCGGTTCAACAAGTTTCTTGATGTCGAGTGCGTGAAGAAAAATCTGGTCGCCGATCTGTTGCGGCTTGAAACCAAGGCGCACTTCCAATCGGTCCCAGTAGGCGACCAAGGTGTTGGCTTGAACCACGAGACTGCCGTGCGGCGTGCGGACTGAGTGCGCGGGGTTTGGTGCGAGCGGAATTGTCCGCAGTGAGCCGAGACCATTCTGCAACGCCCAGCGATTGAGCGAAACCATTCCGGACTCCGCCGTGGAAAGCGGCGCGGGAATCGGGCGCGTAGTCGCGGTGGGCTTTGTGGCTTGAACGGGAGGCGATGCGGGACGTTGAGGAATGTTGCCCTCGATCTCGTGGATCGGGCCGAGGTCGGAATCCCAATCTGGCGGCAACGGCTCGGTGGGATTCACGCGCGGCGGCATGGAAGAACAGCCCGCCATGACGACGGCAGCGCAGAAAAGAATCACCAGAGATTTTGACACCCGGCAATTGTGCGAATGAAGTTTGCCGACTCAAGCTTTTCTCTGGAGGCTGGCTTGTTGTTTTCCGACAGGCTCTTTGAACGGCACGCGATGCGAATTGCGCAGGCTTGACGTGGCGTGGAAAAATCTCCAAACGATTGCGGCATGTCCGACAATAAAAAGCCTTCCGCTGAACATTCCGCAGCACCGTCGTCATTTGAACTTCCGCTGAAAGGTTTCAAGGGCACACCCGATGAGATTGATCGTCAGTGGTACGAGCAGGTGTACAAAGGCCGCGGTGATTCGATGGCGCAGTTGACCGTACGCTCCGTCGTGATGGGCGGAGTCATCGGCATGGTGATGGCCGTTTCCAATCTCTACACCACGCTGAAGCTCGGCTGGAGTTTCGGCATCTCCATCACCGCGTGCGTCATCTCGTTCGTCGTCTGGAACGCCATCCGCACGATTCTCGGCGGACGCATCACGCAGATGACCATTCTGGAAAACAACTGTATGCAATCCACCGCCACGGCTGCGGGCGGTTCGACAGGCGCGACCATCGGCACGGCGTTCGGCGCGTTGCTCCTCATTCAAGGTGTTCACACGTCGTGGTGGATTCTTGTGCCGTTCGCGATGTTGACGGCTGCGCTCGGCGTGTTCCTCGCCATTCCGATGAAGCGGCAGATGATCAATCAAGAGCAGCTCAAATTCCCCTCCGGCATCGCCACAGCGGAGACGTTACAGAGCCTTTACTCGAAAGGCGTCGAAGCCATGCAGAAAGCTTGGGCACTCATCTTCGCGCTGATCGTCGGAGGCATCGTGGGAATTCTGCGCTCCTACAGCGCGCTCGCGGATCAGTTCACCGCCAAGGGCCATCCGCAGGCGTGGCTGGACAAATTATTGGAGAACAAGGTTCTCATTCCTGAAGTGCTGAACTTCACCGGGAGATTAAATCCTCTCTCGCACGGAAACATGGCGGGCTTCGGATTTGAACCCAGCGTATTGCTCATTGGTGCGGGGATGATCACCGGCTTGCGCGTCTCGCTCTCGATGCTCGCTGGCTCGGCACTGCTTTACTTCGTCGTCGCGCCGCAACTGCTCGCGGGCGACATCGCAAACGCCGGAGTGTTGAACTACGTCCCGTCGTTCAAGGTCAGCGCGGAGGGAAATTTCAATCCCATGCGCTGGGCACTCTGGGGCGGCACGTCGGTGATGGTGTTCTCCAGCCTGGTTCAAATGGCCCTCAACTGGCGCACCGTGGCCCGCGCGTTTTCCATTTTCAAAAAAGGCGATCAGTCTGCGCACAGTGCGGCGATGGATGCGATTGAAGTCCCAAACTCCTGGCTCATCATCGGCATGATCCCCATCACCATCGGCCTCGTCATCGTGCAGTATCTGGCATTCAAGATTTCCATTGGGCTGGGATTGGTTGCTGTGGCGATGTCTTTCGTCGCCTCGCTGGTTTGTTGTCGCGCCGTTGGCGAAACCGATACCGGCCCCGTCGGCGCGATGGGCAAGGTGACACAGTTGCTCTACGCCGTTCTGCCCGGTGCGAAAGGCTTGGCTGAAGTCAACCTCATGGCCGCTGGAGTCACAGCCGCATCGGGAAATGCCTCAGCAGATTTGCTCACCGACTTGAAGAGCGGCTATCTGCTCGGCGCGAATCCCCGCAAACAATTCATCGCGCAATTCTGCGGAATCTTCTTCGGCATCTTCGCCGTCATCCCGGCGTGGTATGCCATGGTGCCGAACAAGGAAGCCCTTGAAGCCATGAATCCGCCCGCCACCAACATGTGGAAAGCAACGGCAGACTTGCTGACCCAAGGCATCCACATGTTGCCCAAGACAGCCATCACCGCCATCGTCATCGGCGCGCTTGTCGGACTGTTGTTGCCCGTCATCGAAAAACTTTTCCCCAAGGCGCAACGGTTTCTTCCATCCGCGATGGGGTTGGGCTTGTCGTGGGTCGTGCCATTTCAAAATGCGCTGTCATTTGCCATCGGCGCGGTGATTGTGTTCGTCTGGCAGAAATTCAGCCGCAAAAAATCTGACACCTTCGCTGTGCCCATCGCATCCGGCCTCGTCGCAGGCGAATCGCTCGTGGCTGCATTCATCGCCATCGGCTGCACGCTGGTGGGATTGTTGTATGCGACGAAGTAGCGGCGGGCATCTTGCCTGCCGTAGAGTCGGGCGACGTTCACCCCCGAAAGCATTCGGGGCAGCCCGGCGGAAGAAAACTCGCGCACCTTCGAGACGCATAAAGTTTTAGTGAGCCACCGAACAAATAGAGATTTTTCCGGGCGGCTGGAAGCCCGCCCTCCACGGCAACCAAGGATGGTTGCCGCTACAATGAAGTGAAGCTTGCGTTCCCAGTCGGTTGCAGACTAGAACTTGAGCCATGAAGAAAATCGTCCTTTCACTCATCGCGCTCGGCTTCGTTGTTTCCGCTCGCGCCGCCATCCAAACCCAAGTCGTCGAATACAAAGACGGCGACACCACTCTCGAAGGCGTGATCGTCTTTGATGACGCGGTGAAGATCAAACGTCCCGGCGTGCTGATCGTTCATCAATGGATGGGACTCAGCGGTTACGAAAAGAAACGCGCCGAAATGCTCGCGCAACTGGGCTACGTCGCCTTCTGCGCCGACATCTACGGCAAGGGCGTTCGTCCCGCGACCGTTCCCGAAGCCGGTGCGCAGGCCGGAAAGTACAAAGCTGATCGCACCCTGCTCCGCTCGCGCGTGAACGCCGGACTCGCCACGTTCAAGAAAAGTGAACTCGTGGACACTAAGCGCGTCGCGGCTGTCGGTTATTGTTTTGGCGGCACGACCGTCATCGAACTCGCCCGCAGCGGCGCGGAACTTTCAGGCGTGGTGAGTTTTCATGGCGGCTTGGATTCGCCCACGCCCGCCGACGGCAAGAACATCAAAACCAAAGTGCTCGCGTGTCACGGCGCGGACGACCCGTTTGTTCCCGCCAAAGACCTCGCTGCGTTCCAAGACGAGATGAAGAGTTCCGGCGCGGACTGGCAACTCATCCAATACGGCGGCGCGGTTCACAGCTTCACGGACTGGGGCGCAACCGGCGCGATGAAAGGTGCTCAATACAACGAGCGTGCCGACAAGCGTTCGTGGGAAGACATGAAGCAATTCCTCGGCGAGTTGTTCAAATAAGGCCAGATCACAAACCGGAAATTAAACCGCTAATCAGTGCTAATCTTCGCTGATTCAAAAATGCGTTTAAGCGTACGATCTTCACTTTCGCTCTTCGGATTTCATTAGCGAAGATCAGCGAAGATTAGCGGTTCAAACAGTGTTCCGCTCAAAGCATCTCCGGCGAGACACCCACCGCCACGATGCTGCATGCCTGAATCACATTCAGCTTGAGTCGCTCGGCTTCCGCGATCACTTCATCCGATTCCGTTCCTGGATTCAGCCACAACTCATCGCAGCCACGCGCCGCGATGTCCGGCAACACTTTCAGCAACACCGGCGGCGGCAGATACACGCTGATCAACTGCGGACGCACGGGAACTTCCGCAATGGATTTGTAAGCGCGCAAACCCTCCACGGTTTCCTCCTTCGGGTTCACGGGAAACACGTCGTAGCCTTTTTGCACAAACGCGCGCACGGCTTTGTTCCCAAACTTCGAGCGGTCGGTGGACGCGCCGATGATGGCGATGGTTTTGTTGCTCATGGTTACTTGGGACGGTTCTTATACTTCTCGTAAAGCCGCGTGTGGCGGTTCTCTAGGCTGACTTCTTTCCCGCCGATCCACATCCGTTTCACGTTGGATCGAACGTCGAGAATGTCTCCATCCGTCACAAACAACGTCGCGTCCTTTCCGATTTCAATCGAGCCGAGCCGATCCGCCACGCCAGCGATTTGCGCGGGGTAAAGCGTGATTCCTTTCAGGGCTTCATCCGCGCTCAACCCAAACGCCGCCGCCTGCGCCGCCGCATACGGCATATTCTTCACGAGCGATGCGCCGCCGCCGCTGAACGCCACCTTCACACCAGCCTTGCTCAACACGCTCGCCGCGCGAAAGTGCGTGTCGAAATTATCCTCGGCCCGCTGTGGTTGCGTGAAGACGTGATTGAAGATGACTGGAATCTTGTTCGTCGCCAGCAAGTCCGCCACACGCCACGCATCCAGCGCGTCGGCGAGAATCATCTTCACGCCATTCGTCGTTGCCCACGAAACCGCCGCACGAATCTGCCGCACCTCGTCTGCGTGAATCGTCACCGGAATTTCCCCGCGCACCACCGGCAACATCGCCTCCCACGCGGGCACGATCTGAAAACTCTTATCGCCTTTCTTCGCCTTCGCGTAAGCCCGCGCCTCGGCGAAGAAGTCATCCAATTGCCGCAACTTCTCCGCGCGTTCCTTCGCCTGATCTTCGAGCGATTTCCACTTCGCCGGATTGCGAGATTTCTCTTTCGGCGTCGTGTCCAGATTCGCGCTCGGCCAGAAGACGTGCAGCGTGATGGATTTCTTTGCGACCATCTGCTCCGTCGTCCAGCCATCGAGCGCGAGCAAGCCGGATTGACCGGACACCACCGCCCCAAACGGGACTGGCTCGAAGTGTGAAATTCCATTCGCCCGCGCCACAGGCAGTAATTCCGAATCAGGATTCACCGCGTGCCACGAATAAACATCCGGCGTGTAGTCGCCCACCTCGCGCACATCCACCGTGGCGCGCACCGCGTCAATCTCCACCAAGCCCAGATCGGTATTCAGCGCGATCATGCCGGGGTAAAGATGCAGGCCCTTGAGTGAAATCTCCCTTGCTCCGTCGCTGGAAACTGATTTGCCAACAGCAGCGATTTTTCCGTCTCTGACCAAAACCTGGCCATTGGTGATCGTCGCGCCAGAAACCGTGTGAACCGTCGCGCCGGTCAGCAGAATTGTTTCCGCGCGGAGCGGAGCAATAAGACCGATGAGACAGAATGCGACCAATAGCCGCGCGTAAATCGTAAATCGCTTGCCGCGCCGTAGCGCAGCGAAGGTGGGTAATTCGTAAATCATAAATCAGTGAGCCTCTCCTTCCATGCAATGCCGCTCCACGCCGTCAAACTGATGTTCCAACGAAACGCGGAAGAATGATCCGTCATCCTTTTCTCCACCATCCCCGCCGACTCCACCCGCCAGTTTCGCGAGCTTCTTTGCCTTCGCGATCAAGTCTTCGCGTTCCTGCTTGAGAGCCGCCGCGCGCTTCACGGCTTCATCACGATCAAAGTATTTCTTCCCATCAATCCATGTCTGCAACACCACGCTCCGCGAATCCAGCGGATGCCCCGACCACACCACGAAGTCTGCGTCCTTGCCGGGTTCGAGCGATCCGACGCGTTTATCTATGCCGAGCTGTTTCGCCGCATTGATCGTCACGAACTTCAACGCCTCTTCCTCCGACGTGCCGCCATATTTCACGGCCTTGGCCGCCTCGGTGTTCATGCGTCGAGCGAGATCAGGCGAATCTGAGTTGAACGAAACCAAAACGCCGCGCTCGCGCATCAACGAACCTGCCTGCGGAATCGCGTCAATGACTTCATACTTGTAAGCCCACCAATCCGAGAAACACGACGCACCCGCGCCGTGCTTGGCGATTTCGTCCGCGACCTTGTAGCCTTCGAGAACGTGTTGCAGCGTCGCCACGCGCACACCAAAACTTTCCATCACACGCAAGAACGCGAGGATTTCATCCTGCCGATAACTGTGGCAATGGATGAACCGCTTGCCTTCGATGATTTCGCCGAGGGCTTCGAGTTCGAGATCCCGACGTTGTGGGACAGGCATCTTGCCTGTCCGCGATGAGGGCGTCTCGCCCGAATCGCTTTTACCAGAGAGCGACGGATTGCTGTTTGCGTTTGTCCCACTGGACAGGCGAGACGCCTGTCCCACTAGATACTGCTGCGCTGCCGTGAAACGGTTCCGATAAAACGTTGGCACGCCCATGCGGGTTTGGGGAAAGCGCGTCGTGAACTTCTCGCCCCAGTTGGCTTGCTTCACGTTTTCGCCAAGCGCGAACTTGATGCCCGGCGGCGCGTCCTCAAACTTCATCCCATCAGGACTCGCGCCGTCGCGCAGCTTGATGATCTGATTCTGTCCGCCGATGGGATTCGCCGATCCGTGCAGCAGATTCGCCGTGGTCAATCCGCCAGCGAGTTGCTCGCTGATGTTCTTCGTCTCGGAATTTACGACGTCGCCGATGCGAACCATCGCCGTCGAAGGCAGCGTGGGTTCGTTCACCGCGCCGAGAATCGCCGCGTGACTGTGCGCGTCAATCAAGCCGGGGGTGATGTGCGCTCCCTTAAAATCAATTCCCCCTCCGCCCCAAACTTGAACAATCACCTGCGTAATTTTTCTGTCCCCGATCGCAAATGAGGAATTCGTCAGCACTCCGTTCTTACCGCAAGTCCAGATGGTCGCATTTTCCATGGCTAATGCTCCTGATCCCTCGCGCCAATCAATTGCCCCACGCCCCTCCATCGGACTCTTCGCCACGCGCTTGTTCTGAAGTTCCTTCGACTCCGCGTCCTTCTTTTCTTTCTCAGCTTTGGCCTTCGCTTCCTTCTCCTTGTCCGCAGCCTCATCCTTCTTCGCTTCTTCCTTCGCGGGCTGGA
>JANNAO010000171.1:0-2899 GCA_031384405.1 Verrucomicrobiota bacterium
GTGACGCAATCGTGATAGCCGCCCTGCATCGGCCAGACCTGCGGCCAGCCGCCATTGGGGAATTGCGAGGCGAAGATGTAATCGAGTCCGCGCAGGAAAGTTTTTTGAAATGCTGTGATGTCGTTCGTGCCCGCAGCGGAAATGACTTTGGCGAGGAATCGGAGTTGCGTGATCGTCGCACCGTTGTCGAATGTGCCGACGTAATTCCAACTCGGATCGTGAGGCAGATCAAGGTCAGTGGGCGTCGCGAAGCGCGATGCGTTGCCATGCGCAAACAATTCCCCCGGCGCGCGGCGATGATGCGTCATGTCGAGATTCTTGCTCCAACCTCCCGCCGGTGTCTGAAAGGAAACGATGATCTGCGCGATGCGTCGTGCGTCATCGCTGGCAAACCACGCGGACGGGTTGTTCAACGGGATGCGTCCGGAACTACGGGCTGGCAGCGGCGAAATCACGTTTGTGATTCCGTTGCGCTGGAGTTCGTCGGCGAAAAATCGGCGGTCAGCCAAGGAATTGGTTTTAGATCGCGCGAGGTAGTGCGTCCAATCCGCGCGCGATTGTTCTGGAAGAGAATCCACGCGCGCTTGCGAGAGCGGCAGCGCGGGAACATTTGTGCCGATGATCGCGGCGAACGCCGAGGATGCCGTCAGCACCCCCAGCGCGAACTGGAGAAGTAAGTTATGTGCGGAGAAGGTCATTGTGTTTGCTCCGACTGATGTGGGTGACCAACGAGGTTTAAGGCAAATGCCATTCGGAAATTCGAGAGTCGCTGGGCGTGGATTTGGCGGAGCACCGGTCTGTGACCAGCTTTGCGGCGACAGATACTCGCAATGCCATGATTCACGAAAATCCACATTGGCGGTGGATATTCGACACAAAGCCGGTCACAGACCGGCACTCCAGTCGAAGGGGAAATTCCGAAAGGCATTAGGTTTGAGGGTGGTTCACCGGGTTCTGCTCAAGAGCCGGGGAGGATTTCGATGCCGTTGATCTGCGGATTCTCGATGTTGCTGGTGAACGTGATGTCGAGTTTGCCGTCTTTGATTTGCACGTTGAAGGTTTCCACAAGAGCGCGCAAGGGAGCGCCAGCCTTGGCGAACAAATCCAAATCTTTGACCTCGTGACCTTCCACGTTGAACGAGAAGACGCGTTGTCCGATGCCAGTGATGCCTTCAAACGTTTCTGCGAAGTGGAGCTTCACGGTGTAGTTGCCGTTCGGAAGCGGCTGCGAGAACGCCGACATGCTGTAACGCTCCGTGCGATAGATGGCCTGATCCTTCGTGTTTGAGATCGTCAGATCAGGGCGGTCCACCGTGATTCCGTCGGCGAAGCCCTGCGCGCCGAGCCAGACGTTGCCGGCGGAATCGGTGAAATTCTCGGTGCTGCCGGCGAGGATGCGGAAGGTGGGCAGTGTTTGTTTGGCTGCGGGCGCGGCAGTTGAGGCGGCGGTAGAGGCAGGCGCGGGACAGCATTTATCCTTGGAGCTTTGGCAACCAGCGATGCAGAGCGCGGCGGTGGCTAGGGCGAGCGTGTTAAAAAATGTTTGGGTCAATTGTGTTTTGGTTTTCATGTTTGTGTTTTGGTTTTCTCGGCGGTCAACGTATCAATCGCACCGCACAGCGCATGTCATCTAACTTGATGATTCCATCATCCGCAATTCGTGCGTCGCTGGAAATTCTTTTTCTGGAGTTCCAGCGGCGTCACCGGGTCCATCGCGAGCCAGAAGAAGATTCCCAACACATACATCGCAGCGGTGATGTAGAAGACGAGACTCCAGTTGCCGGTGGATTGCACGATGTAGCCGCAGACGATGGGCGAGAGGAAGCCGCCCACGTTGCCCATCATGTTCATCGTGCCGGAGAGTGTGCCCACGGATTTGCCGCCCACATCCATGCACGCCGTCCACGCGCCCGGCATCTGGATGTCATTGAAGAACGCGACGCACGCGATGGCGGCGACGGCGAGAGCGGGTTGGGTTAATTTCCCCGCCGCAACCAGCAGCAACGCCGCACCCACGCAACCCACCGCGCCGATGATTCGCCGCGCGCGTCCCACATCGCCGAGCCAGCGGCTCAGGTGCGGTGAAATCCAACCTGAGAACAGCGATCCCAACGCGCCGACCATCAGCGGCGTGCCCGCGAGCAATGCGCTTTGTTTCATGTCGAAGCCGTGTTGCTTGAGCAGGTAGGTGGGAAACCAGGTGATGAAAAAGTAGAAGCAATAGCTACACGCGAAGTATTGCCCGCACAGACACCAGACCGTGCGCGAGGTGAACAGTGTGCGCCAGGGGATTTTGACAGGCTCGCCCGCGCCGGTTTCTTCCGGCAGCAACGCGGCTTCGGCGGCGTTCACGCTTTTGTGAGCGCGGGGATCATCGCGATACCACCAATAAAAAATCGCCGCCCACACCACGCCGAGAAGTCCGAACAGCAGGAACGCCGTGCGCCACGAGACGTATTGCAGACAGGCGAAGACGAGCAGCGGCGTGAACGCGCCACCGAGCCGCGCGCTCATCCACATGATGCCTTGGGCGTGCGAGCGTTCGCTTTGAGGCAGCCAGCGATTGAACGCCTTGGTGAGATTTGGAAAACAACCCGCCTCGCCCGCGCCGAACAGGAATCGCGTCACGATCAGCGACCATAAACTTTTCATCCAACCAGTTGCCACGGTGAAGAACGACCACCACAGCACGATCCGCAGCAACACGCGGCGCGGCCCGATGCGGTCGCCGAGGTAGCCAGCGGGAATCTCGAACAGCGCATACGCCAGCGTGAACGCCGAGAACACATAGCCCATCTGCGTGTCATCAATGCCCAGATCGCTTTGAATGAACGGCCGCGCCTTCGAAATGCACACCCGATCGATGTAGTGGATGATGCCGAGCATCACGGCGAAGGCG
>JANNAO010000188.1:0-32993 GCA_031384405.1 Verrucomicrobiota bacterium
GACGCCGTTTCATCCGCGCAGTCCGTATGCTGTCGCCAAAGTCTGCGCGTATTGGGCCACGGTGAATTACCGGGAATCTTACGACATGCACGCGTCGAACGGGATTCTGTTCAACCATGAATCACCTCGTCGCGGGGAATCCTTCGTCACGCGCAAGATCACGATGGGAGTCGCGCAGATCAAAGCGGGTCTTCAAAACAAACTCGCGCTCGGCAATCTCGACGCGAAGCGCGACTGGGGTTACGCCAAGGAATATGTCGAGGCCATGTGGCTGATGTTGCAACAAGACAAGCCGGATGATTATGTGGTGGCCACGGGCGAAACTCATTCCGTGAAAGAGTTTCTCGAAGAAGCCTTCGCGCATGTCGGTTTGAACTGGGAAAAATACGTCGTCCAAGACCCGCGCTACATGCGCCCGGCGGAAGTGGACTTGCTCATCGGCGATCCGACCAAGGCAGAAAAACAACTCGGCTGGAAACCCAAGACCAAGTTCAAAGACCTCGTCAAAATCATGGTGGATGCGGATGTGGAATTGGTCAAAGCCCACCGCGAAGGTCGCATCAAAGTCACTGCCTGATCCATGCCGCGCGCACTGATCACCGGCATCACCGGACAGGACGGATCGTATCTCGCCGAACTGTTGTTGGAAAAAGGCTACGCAGTTCACGGCGTTGTCCGTCCGGGACAAACCTTGGAGCGCACGCGGCTGAAACATCTGGCCAGTGCCGACGTGTTGGGCAAAAATTTATTCCTCCACGAAGCCGCGCTCGAAGATTCTCCAGCACTCAAACGCATCATCACACAAGTCGCCCCTGATGAGTTGTATCACCTGGCGAGCATGACTCATGTGGGCTTGAGCTTTGAGCAACCGGAACAGACTTGCGACATGACGGGCATGGGCACGCTGCGACTCTTGGAGATTGTGAAGGCGATGCCGAAGCCACCGCGATTTTTCCACGCATCCTCCAGCGAAGTTTTCGGCAAACCAGAAACCGCGCCGCAGGACGAACACACCGCGTTTCGCCCCGTCACGCCTTACGGCTGCGCGAAGGCGTTCGCGACGAACATGGTTTCCGTCTATCGCCAGACGCACGGGTTGTTTGCCTGCAATGGAATCCTGTTCAATCACGAATCGCCACGGCGTGGAGAAAATTTCGTTACGCAAAAAATCTGTCGCGCCGCTGCGGCCATCAAGCTGGGTCGTCAAAGCGAACTGGTTCTCGGCACAATCACCTCGTTTCGCGATTGGGGACACGCGAGAGATTACGTGCGCGGCATGTGGTTGATGCTCCAGCAGGAGAAGCCGGCGGATTACGTTCTGGCCACGGGCGAACTGCACACCGTGCAGGAAGTCATCGAGCTTGCGTTTGAGACTGTGGGGCTGGATTGGAAGAAATATCTGAAACAGGACCCGCGCTTCATGCGCCCCGTCGAACCGAGCCAACTTGTCGGCAACCCTGCCAAGGCCAAGCGCGAACTCGGCTGGCAACCGACGGTGGCGTTCAGAGAATTGATCGTCGAGATGACCCGCGCAGCGTTGGAGGAGATGGGGTCGGGTTAATCTCGCGCCACTATCCGATCCAGTTGTGCCGCCGTCATCGCCACTTCTCCCTCCGTCCAGACGACGTGATTGGCTCGCGCCATTTTTTCTGCCACGGGCATCTGTGCGTTGATGCGTTGCGCGATCTGTTCCGGCGACCAACCGCGTGATGCGAGGCGCGCGTTCTGCGTTGCGTCGGAACAGGCGAGACAGATGACGGCATCAAATACCGACTCCGCCTTCGTTTCAAACAACAGCGGGATGACGACGACCGCCACCGCCCTGCCCTCAAGACGCCACGCTGCCAACTGGGTTTCCCAAAGTGAACGGATGCGCGGATGCAGAATGGCTTCGAGCTTGGTGCGGGCAACGGGATTTGAGAACACCATAGCTGCCAGTTGATCGCGTTTCAGTGACCCATCATCTCCCACAAGTTCTCGACCGAAGGCGTTTTGGATTTCATTGAGCGCGGGTTGACCGGAAGCGACGACTTGCCGGGCGAGATCATCGGTGTCCACCACGGCAACGCCGCGTTCCCGAAGAAGGGCTGCGGCGGTGGATTTCCCCATGCCGATGCCACCGGTGATGCCAAAGGTTTTCATAAAAAAGCCGCAGCCCGTTGTCCGGACTGCGGCAAAGAACTCAATCAATCGCTCACGGCACGGGCACCAGAGCGCGATAGTAACGCGGCGAATTTGTCGCGCTTGCCGCATCCGCGATATGCGCCACGCCGCCGAGCAAAATGTTTGTCGAGATCGGCGTCCATGTGGCGAGATCAGGCGATGTCTGGACGATGTAGGTTTGATTGGCCTGACCGGTGATGTCCACCACGTAAGAACCATCGCTCATTTTACGCAAGCTCAACGAGCCGGGAGTCGAAGCCCCAACCGCGACGCTCAATGGCAGATCAAGGTTATCAATCAATGCGCCGTCAAAACCGCCCGTCGTATTCGAGTCCTTGGAATAACGCCACTCGATGGTGTGTGTGCCTGCGCTGAGATTGAAGCTGTAGGTCTGCCATGGAACTTCACCAGACCATTCGGTGACTTGTGATCCATCCACCAAGAGGCGGAGTGTGTCCCAAGCAAACTCAGAACTGACGCGCACATCGAATGAGGCGATGCCGGAGCGGAAGTTGCCGGTGAGGATCAAAGAGCTGGTCTGGCTGTCGCCAATGTTGCCTGAGCGTGCGGCATAAGTGCCAGCGGAGACATTGGTGTTTTGCACGAACCACGGTGTGCCGCTGGAAGTCCAAGCCAATCCAGTGAGGTTTCCACTTTCAAACCCGTCAGTGTGAGGCTCTGCGATAAACGCTGCTGTGAGCGTCATGTTGCCGCGAACATTGAACGACAGTGGATTCGCCAAAGAAACCACGCTTCCAGTCCATTGATTGAAGATCGCTTCAGTGCCGGGAATTGCCGTGAGCGTAGCAAGCGAGTTGCTCGCATACAGCGCAGTGCCGGGCGTGACTGATCCGTTTCCAGTGGTGTTGACTGTGACGGTATAGACTTGGCTCGTGGTGAAGGAGTAGAAGAGGTTCACAGAGCCAACGGCTCCGGCGAACCCGTCCACGGCGATATGGTTCGTCTGACCCGCTTTTACAACGATGGTCACTTCGCTAAAGCTGCCGAAGGCGGAATCGTCGTTGCTCGCCACGTTGGTCAGTGAGCCGACGAGTGAGCCGGAGTAAATGCCGAGGAGCGTGTCGTAGCTCGAATTAGTGGTGCTGACTTTGAGGACGCCATCGGCTGGCGCAACGAATCTCCACCAGACGGATTTGCCGCCGACGTTCCCGGCGTGGTTCGGCTCATTGAATTCCTTGGTGGCCAGAGCGGTGTCCGGCGCAGTGCTGTTCCCCGTGTTGTTCGTCAGGTTGATGGCGAGAACAAAGTGGTCGTTCGCTGGCGGTGCTGGAATGTAATTCACCGTGAGCGTGGTGGTGGCGGAGATGTTTCCGGCATTGTCATAAGCCCAAACTTCCAGAGTGTTTGCGCCGAGTTGCAACAGCGTGCTGGAGGCCCAACTCGCTGTTCCATTTGCAGTGGTGGCCGGCACGACACCGTTGACGGCGACCTGCACTTCACTCAAACCGGACGAGTTCGGCGTCGGATCAGACGCTGTGCCTGCAAGTGTGATGCGATTGGTGGTCACGCTTACGCCGCTCAGATGGCTCGTGACACTGACCGTCGGCGAGTTGGTGTCTGGAACTCCGTTGGGCGTGACGCGCAATCGGATCGTTCCGGTTTGATTCGTGTCATAACCGGCAACAACGATCCGGTAAGTGTTGGCGGCGGTGGCATTGAAATAAAGATAGCCAGCAAGGCTGTTCGGCACGTCGTCCACAGCGGCGACTTGAACCAAGTTGGCTACGTTCGTCCCGGTATAAACAGCGAGCAGCGTGTCAAAGGAGCTGCCTGTCGTATCCACCAACACCGGGCCAGTGGCTGATGCAGACCAATTCCACCAGAGCGAGGCGGACGCAGAGGGGACACCCACATGGTTGGTTTCGCCGGGCTCCATGGAGGCAAATTTATTGAGTGCCAACGCAAGGCCGCCAGCATTTGGGATTTTGGAGGCAGCCACAAAATTGTCATTCGTCGGAGGCGGGATGATTGAATACTCCAAAACATTTGTCAGCCCAGACTTGCCCGGTGCAGACGAGACGAGGGTGAGGGTGAAATTCGTCGTCACATTCGGCGCGATGTAGTTGCCGGAATAAATCGCGTCGTTGGCAACGACGTCCGGCGGGGCGCCTGCGTTCGCAAAGGTGATGCTACCGCCGATGGAGATGGTTGCCGTCACCGTCGCATTGGTCACCTTGAAGAGATCAGTCACCCGCACCAAGAAGAGATTCGTTGATCCGCCGAGAATGACAGAGCCAGAAGGCGGAGCAACGCTGACTTCCAACTGACCGTCCGGCACAGCGACTAGCGCGTTGTAGGCATTGAGCCTGCCGCCCGTCACGCAACGTCCGTTCAAAGAATTGATGGGCACAGTAGAAACGAGCAAGCGCTCGCGCAATTCGAGATACGTGGCAGCGGGCGTCTGCGCCAACAACAACGCAGCCACACCGGTGACATGCGGCGCGGCCATGCTAGTGCCTTGAAATGACGCGTAACTGGAATCGGTATTGGCAGTGCTGGAATAAATCGCCACACCCGGTGCGCCCAAGTCCACGCTGTCCTGACCGTAATTGGAGAAATTCGCCAAGCGATCTGCACGATCAATGGCTGCGACTGAGATGACGTTGTCCAAGTTGTAGCTCGCCGGATAACTGGGGCTTGCATCGTTGTTGTTCGCGCTGTTTCCCGCCGCTGCGATGAACAAGTGCCCAGCCGTGCGCGCCGCTGTGAGAGAGTCGAACAACGCCTGGCTATACGGACCGCCACCCCAACTGTTGTTGGATATTTTTGCGCCTTTAGCCACGGCATAATTCAAACACTCGATCGCGTTCGCAATTGAACCACCGCCGCTCGCACCCAGAAATTTAAGCCCCATGATCCGCACATTCCAAGTCACACCGACATGTCCACCGCCGCCATTGGCGCGCGCGCCAATAGTGCCGGAGCAGTGTGTTCCGTGATCGTTGTCATCGAAGGGATCGCCCGTGCCAGTGATCGAGTTGATACCGAACACGTCGTCAATGTAGCCGTTGTTATCGTCGTCTATGCCGTTGGCTTCCTTGCCGCTGCCGGACTCGCCGGGGTTGCGCCACATCTGCGTGGATAAATCCTGGTGGGTATAACGAACGCCGGTATCAATCACTGCCACGATGACGTTGGTTGAACCCGTGCTGATATTCCAAGCTGCTTCGGCATTGATGTCTGCACCGATCACACCGCCTGAACCGCCGAGATTCCGCAAGCCCCAGAGTGTGCCGTCTTGAAAGCGGCTGTCCGTGGGTTGGAGATTGGCACTGACAATGTAGTCTGGCTCCACGTAATCAAACTGCCCGCTATTTCGCAGTGCTTGAATCCGCGCGTTCAACGCATTCGCACGAACGGCTGGAGCAGCGGCCTGAGCCGGAAGTCCATTCGCTTCCAGTACCACCAAGCCATTCACGATGGGTAATTGTCTGCGAAGCGTCATGTTCGCAGCGGTCAGTCCCGATGCGCGCGACTGCGCGTTCACGCCGGTCTTGTATTTGGCAAGGATGCGCGTGGGGTGAACCTCGTGCTTGCCGAGCTTGATCGTGTTCGTGGTCTGGGATTGACCCGCCAGAGAAACCATTCCGGCAACGATGAAAATAAGAGCGAATCGTAACTTCAGCATAAAACAATTTTTCCGTCGCGGCAGTCAGCACCGCCATTTTCTAAAGTTCACCCTCAACCAATTTGGTTCACGGCTGATAGCCGATTCGATAATAACGTTGAGGACTTCCAGCGGGGACAACGTCGGTGACATTGGCCGATGTGGCACTCGCAGAAGTGTTCGTGTAACTCTTGAGCAGTTGCCACGTCTGAGATTGGTTCGTGACGTATTCGATCTTGTAGATCGTGTTCGCCGCCGCTGTCCAACCCAAGCTCAACGTCAACGGTGAGCTGCTGGCCAACGACAAACTCAGCACTGCCGGGTCAAACGGACTTGAATCAAAACCATTGGCCAAACCGTCGCCGTCCGAATCCAAGATCAGGCTCTGACGCAAAGCGCGGTTCACTTTCGTAATTTGTCCATTCACCAAAAGATCAACTGAACTGTAAGCACCGGCGTAGCTCTTCACCCAGCGCAAACGTCCGCCGAGCATTCCATCCAGTTGTTCGGCTGGAAGATTCGAGTCGGCAAAATAGATGAACATGTTCGGATCGGCATAGATAGCTGTTTCCACGTCGTCAATTCCGACACCGGCGAATTGAAGGAAATCAACGTAGAGCGCATTGCTGACTCCCGTTCCGTAAAACGCCAGTTCCGCGTCAAACCCAACACTCAGCACCAAGCGACCCACTGCCATGTTATTGCTGTAGCCAGCCACGCTGACACCCCGATCCGCCCCCGGCCATGTGTGATCAATGCTCGCGAACAGCGGTGCCGCCGTCTCCAGACTTGTGCCGAGCAGATCACCTGAAGTTGGCTTGCCGTTGCCGCTCGCGATTTCCGCATGGAAACCGTCACCGCAAACGATGCGGTTCGGGCCAGCCGCTCCGTTGTCGTAAAGTGTGTTTGTGATGCTGAAGATGACTGCGCCAGCCGTCTGGTTCGTGTAATTCCGCAACTTGAAGTCAGACGCTTTGACGTTCAGATCGCCGCCCGTATCTGAAGTGCCGTTCTCCATCCGACCAGAAACCGTGTCCACATGCAAAATCGTCCCTGAATTCATGTAGCCTGCGTTCTCGAAGTAAGCGCTCCGTGCGTAAATGCCAGCAGCCAAAATATTGCTGCGGTTCACAAAGGCCGTGAGAGGCGTGACAGCCGCAACTGCGTCATACCCAAACCGCGCTTCATTTTGTACTGTGATGTTACCAGCGTTCGTCAAGTAACGAAGATTGGGCGAGTTACCAACCGCCCAGTTTGGCAATCCACCATTCAACGTGATACCACCACCGTTTGCTTCGATGGTCATCTTCTGTGCGTCCGTGTAGAAATTATTCGTGATTCGCAATGTATCTCCCAAGAACACGTTCGTCGCACGGGCAATGAACCCAAATGTGGTCACAGGCGTCGGGAGCAAAACCAAGTCCGAGTTCATGATCATCACATGGAAGTCGTAATTGATGATGTTGGTGATGGGCGAGACGACATAATTCGGGGGGACATTCGTATCCGGCGCAAAGTTATTAGTGAGGACCAACACCTGTTGGTTACTCCACGTTCCGCTCCATAATTGAACGTCGCCACCGAACCGGTCGACCTGTTGCTTGGCGAGGTTTTTAACCCTGAGCGTTCCGTTGGTTGAACCCAGATCGAAGTTCAAATTGAACGCGTCCATGTTCGCATTCGTGCTGCTGTAAAGATGTTTGGCCCGGACCGTCACCAAACCATCCGAACGGAACCGTGTCCGCTCCAGATTGGCTGTCCCTGCATTGATCTCGATGCGTCCGGCGATGTTCGTGATGGACGC
Source organism: Verrucomicrobiota bacterium (assembly GCA_031384405.1). GTDB lineage: Bacteria > Verrucomicrobiota > Verrucomicrobiia > Limisphaerales > JADLHS01 > JADLHS01. The sequence goes on from JANNAO010000188.1 coordinate 7,596, forward strand.
GCCAGGGATCACCGGCTGAACACCAGAAAGTTTATCCGCCGTGAACCCGTAGCCCGCCCAACGCGCAGGCGCGAACGCATTGGTGAAATTGGGCTTGTATAACAGATTGTTGGTCACCACCGAATTGGGCGCGCTGCCCAACGCAAATTGCAGAGGTTGCAATCGGCTGACAAGATAGGACGAGGGCTTGTACGTTCTCGGCTGCACTGTGTTGTTGGTGGAGATCACCAAATTGGTGCCGGAAGCCAGACGATCCAAAATGTAAAGAGTCAGGATGTCGTTCTGTGTTGTGACGGGATTGTTGATGGTGGCGGACAGTTCAACGGCGATCGTCTGAAACAGATTGGTTGGAGTTATACTCGGATAAAAACGCGCACGCGCTCCGATGTTCGGACCTGAAACACTCACGAAGGCGCCTTGAACAATCCAATTCGTCACCAGCAATATGTTCGTGACCTGACCGGTGATGTTGGTGATCGTCAGATTCAACGGAGGCGTGTTGGTGATGTTCACGAACGAGATGGCGGGAAATGCAGTTGTCCCCAACGGCGGGGGGCCGGAAGCCTGATAGTTCGTCGTATTGCCAATGATCACCTGAGTCAGGATGCTCGCCGTATTAATATTGTTCGTCCCGATGCCCCAATAGTTATCAATGATCGCTGTCTCCGGGAGAAAGATCGTGCCGTTGGTGTTTTCCGCCGTGCCTGAACCCGCGAAGGGCGCGACCTGAACACCGCCGCGCTTGATGTTCACATTCGTTCCCTTGAGCGACATCAATCCCAACTCGCCCACGGTCATGATGCCTTCGTTGATCAAGTTGGTCGCTCCGATCCAGAGCTGGGAAGAAAGTCCAAAATCTGACGAAGTGATCGTGCCTTGTGGATGATTGTGGAAGACTGCTGCTGCGCGACGAATCCCCGCTCCACTTGGCGCGTGATCCAGTTGAAAGCCAACAGCGCCGCTCATCGCTCCGCGATTGGTGAAGTTCTCCGTGTTCGACGTGCTGAACGGCAACGAGGTAAAAATGGAGATCGTACCGTTGTTGACGAAGTTGGTGGCGTTGACATTCGGCGGCGTGGTCACCACACCGCTGTTGATGTAAAACGCGTCCACCGCCTGACTCACCGTGGGCAACACAACCAACGACATCGCTAAAAGAAAACGCTTCATAATCATTTGTGGCACGCTTGGCTCAAAACTCATCAGGGTAAAACGGTGATGGAATAATCCCGCACTACGAATCTCCCCACTGAATCTGTCATGTGCAAGGTGAAATCATAGATGCCCTGAGTGGTCGGATCGCCAGTGATCGCGCCTGTGCTGGTGTTCAACAACAGTCCGGGCGGAAGACCGGGCGAGCCAGCCGCCAGACTCCAGTTGTAAGGAGGCGTCGCTCCACCGGAAACGGTGAACCCACTGAACACGGTGGAATAATTCACCGTGCCTGCCGCACTGATGGACGGCAATGCCGGGCCAGCGGGCGTAATCTGGATCAACGCCTGATTTTCGATGTTGAGAATATCCGTGCCGTTGGGATACACGACGGGCGCGTTGGTTGTTCCATCGAAGCTGCCCCAGATGAACCAGAGTAGCGCGCCAGCTTGATCCAATAAATCCAAAGCTTGGTTTTGGTAAATCGGACCAACCTTATTATAAGTGAATACTTGCCCTGGATTGAAAACGCCCGGCCCGGCTAAACCGGGATTAATATTCCCTTGATCGTAAGAAATACTTCGCGCAGCAGGGGGCACTGCTAGTAAAACTCCGTTAGGGCCAGGAGCCAGATCATCTGCATCCATCAAAATGTCTGGTGTGGTCACAACTCGCCGCACGATGCGAGTTACCAAACTGTTGTTCGTCAGAACTGTGATCGGATAGTCGTTTGTGACCGGGAAAAAGAAGCGGCCAAGCAATGAATCCAAGTCGCGTCGCACGAATTGAACACGCTCAATTCCCTGGCGCAGCCCAAGAGTGTTCGCGGGGCAAACCACCGGCTTGATCTGGAAAATGTATTGATTGAATGACCCAATCGTTGTCTTTGAGAAGACTTCAATTCCAAGATTGGTCGCACCTGTCACTGCCGCGAACACAGGCGGATTGGTGAATCCGACATTCAGAATCAACTGGGTGGAAACGATCGAGACGCCGCAATTATTGGACGGAATCAGGAAGTAATCCCCGAAGACACCATTTGTCATGAAGCTGACTGAGGTGATGCTTTGGCAGATCAAGCCTGCGGGTGCAAACGGTGAACACGCTGTCGTCGAAATATTGGTGGTCACCACAGTCACAAGCCCATTCGTGAAGAACGTATTGGTGACAACATTCTCGAACGTATGCCGGAAATGCGTGGCGATGTTAGTCGTCACCACTGTCGCTGAGACAAGTTGTGCGGGCGCACTTGATGGCGCGAAAGGCGAGTTGGTGAAGTAAAAGATGGTGTTGGTGGTGACCACATTGGTGAAAATGGTCACGGTGGAGGCGACTTGTAGTCCCGGGAACAATGCGGCCATTGTCGCCGCATCGTTGGTCAACGATGCCGAGGCCAACGCTGTGAGATTCGAAGTGAAGAGCAACTGAATCGTGTTGTTCGTTACGAACGTAATGGTTTCAGAGCCGTTGTTTTCAAAATTGTAATTGTTCGTCCGCATCAAATAGCGGAGTCCGGCGACATCGTCACGAGTCAAGCCAGTAAAGAAACTTCCATAACCCGGCAATAACGATGCGACTGCTGTGAAAGTCAGAGCAGTAGGGTCAACTGCAAACTCAATGGCGTCTGCGAGCGGGTTGGGGCCTGTGCAGGCTTCAAGAATTAAGTAGCTATACAATGTGCCATTAACGTAGCTCGAAGGCTGCAATTGATCTGGATTTGAAAATACTGGATCGAAATTGCGTTTGATCACGTCATACACCTGATTTGCCGGACAGCTACCACCAGGAAGGGTAAAGCGGTTGTGCAAACTCCAGACGTAACGTTCCGGCTCGGCCAACCCCAATTGCTCTACTAGTAAATTCAAAGTTGCGGATCGCAAATCATACAAGCCGAGTGCTTGAGCTAGATAATTTTCACGAGTCATTTCCAATGGCATTTCTGACAATGCACCCGTGTAACTGGAAACATTGGTCAGTCCATTCATGACCGCACAGGCACCATCAACCGCGTACAACCCATTCGATCCGAAATAATCTAGGAAGGTTTGGTTGGCGGAATAATAAATGACCGGCCTGTTCCAGCGGTATTCCTCCCCAAGATTTTTTGGCGCGCCGATGTCACCGCCTATCCCATAAGCAATCACTGGCACCTGATAGGCTTCATTCAACGGGCCTAAAAGTGCAAACGCACCGGCTTTCTCGATGCCCAGCATCAAGACGGAGACCAAAATTAGTTGCTTCAACAATCTGACCATATAAAAGCTTTAGTTAGCGCAGTCTCTCGATCTGGTAGAAGCCCGCGCTGCTCCCACCCACATACATTGAATCCACAGTGCCCGCTGCAAAGCGCGGCCCGCCCACTTTCGTCCACGGGCCAGCCGGCGCCGCTGAACTCAAGACCTGATACATCAAACCGGATTGCGTGTTCCAATTCAGGAACAAGCCCTGAGCCGTCGGTTGAAGGCGCACTTTCAAGACGCTGTTCGCATCGTTGGGATTTGTGCCCGCTAGGAATTCATTCTTGTTGGATGCTCCATCGCCATCCGTATCCACATACGGCGAAGGCCAGCTAAAGATGTCGCCACCGAAATACGAGATCATCCATTCTTGAGGAATACCGCCCCACGTTGCTCCTGCACTGTAAGTCGTGTTCGTGGTCGCTGCCGACAGCGGTGAATGTCTGCCGTCCGTCAACACGTAGGACAATCGATAGCTATGCTGGCTGGCGGGGGCCAATCCTGTGGCATTCCAATAGGTGTTGGTCACCACGGCGGTCGCCGTCGCCGCTCCATCAGCGAACACTTCATAGTTCGCGATGCTGAATCCGCTCACAGGCGGCCAGCTCACGCTCAAGGTGTTCGAGCTGATCACCGTGACGATCGGTGCTCCGGGTGCAGCCAAAGGTTGATTCGTGTTGACGTAGCGTTGGGCAAAGAGATCAAACACGCCTGCACCGCCGACGAATCCACTCCAGACTGTCAGGAAACGCGCCGTACCGTCCGACGCCACTGTCGGATGAATCTGCTGGCTGATCGTGGAAGTGTTGATGCGGAATTCGCTGCCAGCCAACATGCCGCTACCATTCAAAAATTGTCCATACACACCTTCGCGTGATCCGTCCTGTCCGAGGCTCGACCAAGTGACGATGAATTGCGTCCCTTGCACTGCGATCTTGGGAACGTATTGATCGCCGTGGGTGTAAGTGTTGATCCGCCGCGCGACTCCGCCCAAACCATTCGCTGAGAACGGACGCGCCACGATATCCCAACTGTTCGCCGCCACTATCGTGTCTTTCTCAGACCAAGCCACCGCAAAGCCACCATCAGTCGTCGCCGCCACGCTGGGATTCGCGCAGACGTTGGTGCTGCTGTTCACTAGGAATTCACCGCCGACCGCAGTGCCCGCCGCTGTAAAGAGGCGCGCGTAAATATCCGCTCCGTTCGCAACGCGTTGCTGTTCGGAAACCCACACCACGACAAATCGTCCGTCGCTCAACGGAGCGACGTTCGCAGTGCGTTGGTTGAACGCAGTAACTTGATTGACCAGAACTTCGCCACCGAACTTCGTGCCCGTCGGCGTCAAAATCTGGAGATAGACATCTCGCAAACTGTCGCCAGCCACTTGATTGAAACTCGACCACGCGACGACCGCGTTGCCGTTGGTCAACGTGGCGATGGTTGTCTCCAACTGAAACGTGTTGGTGGAGGTGTTGACATCAACATCGCCCGTCACCCATGTGCCCGCCGATGACAAAATCCGCGCTTTGATATGTTGAAAACTTTGCTTGCCGCTTTCCCACGCGAAAATCGCGCCGCCACCGTTCAACAATGAAACGACAGGCCGTTCTTGATCGTCCGCGCCATTTTGATTCACGCGAAATACACTGAGAGTTCCGCTGAGGCTGCTGTCCAGCTTCCGCGCGCTGATGCCATAGCCGTCGCCATCCGTGATGTTGTCGCGCCAGACGAGGTAACCGCCGCCGGGCTTGATGCTCAACTGCGGATGAACCTGCTCTCCGGGAAGTGTGCCTGCGATGCCGAACTCGCCACCTTCAGTGATGAAGCTGCTCTGGGCCTGCGCCAGCGTGGCCGAGACAACCAACAGACCGATGCCAGAAATCCGGGCGTAAGGGAACGATGCCATAAGAAATTTAACAATAGATAGCGCGCCCGGAATCCGTGCTTCACGGATCCAAGCTGACGGCGATTGATTCGCCCACACTGAGTTTTCTGTTTTCACGACTTCTTCTCTACTTCTCTAAATCAATTCCTGCTGCCTTGTCTGCGCAGATTCCAGTTCCGCGAGCATGGAGCGAAAGCCCCAACCGCGATACAATCCCATCAACCGCCCCGCATCCGCCGGTCTCGCAACCAACGCGTCTGCGGAAAATTCGCTTCCCACTTCCGTCTTCAACCGCACAAGCGATTGATTCCGTCGCACATCGGCCTCTGCCGTTTTCAATGCGCCCCGGATGCGTTCGGATTTCACTTCATCCAATCGCCGATACAACTCCACCACCGACCCGAATTGCTTCAACAAGTCCGTCGCCGTCTTCGGCCCGACTCCCGGCACGCCAGGAATGTTGTCCACACTGTCGCCCAGCAGACTCAACCAATCTCCGATCTGTTCCGGCTCGACTCCGGTCTTGCCTCGCACTTGCTCCGCTGTCCAAATCGTTTCCGACTTGTCGTTCGGATTCAACAAACCGATGCCCGGCGCAACGAGCTGCATAAAATCTTTATCCGCGCTGGCGATCACCACTTCCATCCCCGCCTTCGCCGCCGCGTCCGTCACGAACGCGATGTAATCGTCCGCTTCCACACCGTCCGCGCAATACGAGGCGATGTTCGCCGCGCCGAGATACCCGATGATCTCGTCCAGTTGCGAACCGAGATCCGCTGGCATCTCCGGCCGTTGCGCCTTGTAACCCGGCAATGCCTCGCGCCGCTCCGCACTCAACCCACCGTCCCACACCACGATCAGGTGGCTTGGATTCACCGTCGCCCGCATCTTGCCGAGCATCTTGATGAACCCGTAAATCGCATTCGTCGGTTTGCCCTCCGGCGAACTCAGACTGCGTATCGCATAAAACGCCCGGTATGCGTATGCGTGTCCATCCACTATCAAAATTCGCGCCATAACTTTGGCGTCTGCTGTCTTGTCCGACGGCCTTAGACTTTAGACATCAGACTTTAGACCCGCCTCTTACCTCCCCGCAGGTGCGCTCTGGTAGAAGGGCAAATCTTCATCGCGATTCGCGCGATTGCCAGCAGGGTCAATGATCGTCGGCGTAACAAAGATGATGAGGTTTTTCTTGCGCGTCTGCGAGGACTCGCTGCGGAACAATTTGCCGATGAACGGCAGGTCGCCCAACATCGGAACCTTGTCCTTGATCTTGGTCACTTCGTCAGAGATCAAACCACCAAGCACCACCGTCTGGCCGTCCCACACGCTGCAACTTGTCGTGACTTGGCGCACGCGGAAGATCGGAAGCGGAAGAACTGATGTCACGCTTTGACCGGCTGGCGTGAGAGCTTGCGGAACAAAAATTTCAGCCGTCGAAAAGTCATACCCGACGAACTCGGTCAGTGTTGGAATAATTGTCATCTGGATCGTGACTCCATCAGCAGAGACCGTCGGCAACACGTCAATGACAGGACCGAGCGGAATCGGAGAGGTTGTTGGACTTACGAATGTTGAAGTCTGGGCCTGCTGCGTCGTTCCACTTCCAGTGTTGTTGCCGCCACCATTCTGGCCCTGCTGTTGATCAATGCCCGTGACGATGGTCTTGACTTCAGCAACTGAAATCTGCGCCTGACGACCGCTGAGTGTGGTCACTTGACCTTCGTTCAACAGATCAATGCCGTCACGCTGCTCGATGGCGCGAAGCACCACGCGGAATTGCGGATCGGTCAGAATACCCGTGAAGGTTGCAAGAGCAGGCGTGACGGAGTTGTCGCGTCCAAAATTGTTACGCAATCCACCCGTGAGCAGCGCGTCCGTCGTTGACGGCGCAATCGCTGTGTCTGTCACAATGTTCCCGGCAATGTCCCGGATGGTCTGACCGGGGAAGCTGCCAAAGATGTTGGCAGGCGTGGGCGATCCACCCAATGTCGGCTGTGTTCCACCTGATCCCAGCGATCTGCCACCGAAGATCATGTTCCCCAGATACCAATCAAAGCCGATGGCCTTGTTGTCATTCTGGGAGATCTCTGTGAAGCGGGTTTTGATATTGATCTGGGGCGGCGCAATGTTGAGCACTCGAACCACCTGCTCGATGATGTCCAACTCCTCAGCCGTCGCGCGGACATACAGCGTGCCTTCGCGGTCGTTGAAGAAAACTGTTTTGCCCACAGCCGGGTCCAAATTCACACCCATGGTAACGAAGAATGTGCGAACTGCGGAGTGAACTGCCTCCATCGCGTTAGTGCGGGTCAAGCCAGCGATGCCTTGACCGCTCTGGCCGCCGCCGCCTTGTCCACCGCCGCCACCACCGCCTTGTCCACCAGTGGTGCTGCTGGTAACGCTCACGCGGGGAATTATGAAACCACTGCCCTGACCGCTTTGGCCTCCACCACCACCGCCACCTCCTCCGCCACCACCACCGCCACCGCTTGACGACTGAACGTTGAGAATCAATCCACTGACGCTTTCCAAACCTTGATAAAAAGTGTTCGGGTCAACGTGAAACTGGCGGCTTTCCAATTGCAGCAACTCCGCGCCCTTGAGCGAAACAACCACGGCGTATTCTTCAAATGAAATCTTCAACGGTGTGCGCGCCACTTTAGTCACCGCGTCCAAAACATCCGCGAGACGCACATCACGCAACGGAGGGTTCAGCTTGATCTCGATGCTGGCGACGTCCACGGATTCAGTCAGAGGTGCTGCGATGGGCAAACCGGTCGCAGGATCAATTCCCACTGGCGCACCAGCAGGTGCGGCTGCGGAGTTCGGATTGACGATGATGTTCACGCCTTGCTTTGCGGTGTCGCGCTTGCGGGCTTCTTCGCTAAGGATACGAACCACTTCGCTCAACGGCATCGTGTCCGGTGCGCCTTCAAACGGGAAGCTCTCGAACTTGATCGCGTTGAGCTTGTTCATGATCGCCTGACGACCTTTACCGGTATTGATCTGGCCGTTCTTGTTGTAGGTATTGGGGACGGACAGTGAGTCTCGCTTTTTCGGCGTGTTCCATGTGTCCACGACTTCGAGAACCTTGTTCGCATTGTCTTGCTCAGACTTTGACTTGCTGATGCGATAACGCTGTTCGCGAAGCTGGCTGACCTGACGGTTCGCCGCGCTGTTCTGCGGATCGAGAGCGAGGGCTTGCTTCAGTTCTACTTCAGCTTGATCGAGCTTGCCCGCTTCGAGCAACACACGCGCATTGGTGACGTGCGTGGCGGCACTGATTTTGTTTGTCCGGGCTGCCCTCGCGTCACTGATCACTTCCGGCGTGGCAATAACGCCTGCGAGTTCAGCAAGGGTCTTGTCATTGGCGGATTTCGCGGCGATGGCGGAAGCATTCTTGGGGTCGGCCTTGAGCACCAACGCGAGTTGTGTTTGCACTTCGCGATAATCCCCACGACGGCGGGCGATTTCAGCGAGCTGCAAACGCACGGACGAGAAACCCTGGATGGCGGCGGCGGATTCTTGTGGTGAATTGCTTGGCCCGATCTGCTCAACGAGACCGACGGCGGCATCGTAAATCTTCGCGGCAGAAACGAGATCGCCGCGACCGACGGCTTGTTGCCCCTCGTCAAGTTTCTGGCGCAACAGGATGAGGTTTGCCTCGCGATAGACCGCCTGATTCACGGCGGCGTCCACATCCGCGTTTTGCGCTGTGGCGATTGACGTAGAGGCGAAGGCTAATGCCAGGCCGAAGTAGATTGCTGCTTTTGTCATGATGACTTCTTCTGTTGCTTGATGCTAAAAAATAAAAAATCCCCCGTCCGTCACTGCGGAATGGGAACCGGCGTTTTTTTCTGGTTCGATTTCGCCAACACTACAACTTCCGTCTTTGTGATGGCAACGATATTGTAATCTTCGCCACCAAATTTAAGCGCGCCACCGACGCGTTGATTCAGCCACGGGGGACGATTCTCCAGCGGATATCTCAAATCCACCGTGTATCCATCCACGCGTTTGAAAGGTTTTTCTTTCGAGACGCTGACCAACTCTCCGCCTTCCACCAACTCAACCACCACTTCGGTCGGCGCATCCACCGGGCCTTTGACTTCACGTAAAACAAACACTTCGTTCTTCTCGTCCTTCTTGGAGACAAACGGCTTTCTGCCACGATTAGATGCCTTCGCCGCCGCTTCACGCTCCACATACATCACATACCGGGTGCCGCTGTCGGTAGTGCTCACGGAATCGAGTGTGATGGTTAGATGGAGCGGACGCTGATTCGTCACGATGAGCGCTCCCGGCCCGGTTTCGTCACCGGTCACGATCTTGAAGATCGTTCCATCAGCCTTCTTCTGCCACAGCATCGGATTCAACACTTTGTTGGTGGTGGACAAATCCACAACTCCCGCTGTGGATAATCTCGTGAAGCGCGCCTGTTGCGTGGAGATGTTCAAAGGAAGAATCTCCTTGGCTGGGCGGTTGATGATCTCGCTGGCCTGTTGCTCCAGCGCGGTGCGCTCGCTGGGCACCATCACCAGCATCATGACCGCGATGACCACCAGCACGAGTAACACAATGCCGAGGATGATCTTTTCGTAATGTTTTTTGAGCAAGTCCATGAGACTACTTTTGGGGAGGCAACAATTTGACGACGTGGATCAGAACCGTGATCCGCAACTCCTTTTCCTTCAGGAACGGTTGCAAACCACTTTTTGAACCCAGTGGGGCGATAGGTTGAGCCACGGGCGCGGCTTGGCCGTAGGGACTTCGGTAACCACCGGCACCAGCACCGCCGTAACGATTCGCAAACGCTCCACCGGGCCGGCCTCCCTCTTCACCAAGACCACCACGAGGATAAGCTGGCACCGCGACAGGTTGCTGATAATAGACCGGAGTTACAGCCGCCAAATCCGACATCGCCGATGCGGGCGCGGCCTCGCTGTTGATGGCCTTGACCAACAATCCGTAGGGCGACCGCGCAAATCCAGCCAACACACCCGCAAGTTCCGGCGTGAAGCAACGGAATGTCACCTCATACGGCGTGACGATTGATAGCTCATTGGTCGTGGACGACAGATCGAGATAGTCCGTCGGCGTGCCTGCGAGATCATCGGGTGACCCCGGAACGCGCTCGCGCCGGATGCCTTCGAGAGAATTTATCTTGGCCTCATTCAATACGTCGCAGATGACCTTCACTTCACCGAGTTGAACGGCCAGCGGCTGCAACGTCCCCTCCGCGAACTTCACCAAGCCCGCCTGTTTCTCGAATGAAAAATTATACTTCGGCGGCAGGATGACGCTGTTGTTGGTGGCACCCCGTTGGAGATCGCTGATCGTGTCTTGCAACACAGCTTTGTAATCTTTGGAAGCGATGTTCGTCCCTTCGGGCAACGCAGGAATGGATTGGAGGCGCGTTCCGAGTTTGGTCAGAAAGGCCTGAGCTTCCTTTTGCTGCTCTTTGGCCCGTTCGATGTTATTGACCTTGCCTTCACCGGGCGACGGATTCAGCCCTTTCAGGCGTTTCAATTCGCTGTAGCCTTCGGACAATTTGGTGGTCTGTTCAGAGCTATTTTGCCAGCCAGAAAAACTATACCAGCCAGCCAAGCCCATGAGCACCAGTGCTACGACAGCACCGATGACGAACACTAGATTTCGTTTGATCCAGTCCATGTTAATGTTTCAAAGGCTTTTTGAGTGCGAGGGTGATGCCGAAACTGAATGTGCCCGTGGCTTCATCTTCAACGATTGACGGGTCAAGCTGTGTGCCAGCCGCGTCCACCAATTGACTGGCCGTCAGTTCAGCGTGAACGGCGTAGGCAATCTTGCTGTTTGCGGACGAAATTTGTTTCAGACTCACGCCACGAAACGACAGCTTGATCGTGCCCACCGCGTTTGTGATCGCTGTGCCATCGGCAGCAACGGCAGGCGCAGCCGCGCCTGCATACGCTCCATACGGACTCGGGCGCCCTTCTTCTTCAGCCATAGCGCGGCCTGGCATTGCACCACCATAGCGAGCACGGAATTGCGCGTCCATTTCAGGACTTAGGACGGGAGACGTCGCCCCGACACCTCCGCCAGCGGGTGCCGATGACCCGGTTGTGGAATATGAATTCAACGACTCAATCCATACGCCCGTGTCTGTCCCGAACTCACGCTTCGTGCCTTCTTCGGCCCGGATCAACGCCGCACGAACTTCGCGCAAAACATCCGCCCACATGTAACGCTCTTCCAGCCACTGCGAATACTGATCCGCATTAGCCGTGATCTTTTCCAGATCACCGTAGGCGCGCTTGAAGCTCTGCTCCTTAGACTGCAACTGAGTGATTGTCGGTTGAATCTTCTCCAACTGATCTTTCTTCACCGTGGCCAGCTTGTTGAACAGAAATCCCACCGCCAACGCCATCAACGCCAGACTCGCCAGCGTCGCGATGAAATACGGCTTCTTCTGGTTGAAACTCTGCCAGCGCAGCGTGCTTTCCGGCATCAAGTTCAACTCCACCGGACAGTTCGCCATGTTGCGAAGTCCCAACCCGACGACTTCGCCGAGCGAATGAGCCACGCGGGAGAGTTCTTCCAGATTCACACCCGGATCAATCTGCACGTTGCGGAATGGATTGAAGTATTCCACCGGCACACTCAGCTTTTCCGCAAAGAATTGCGCCGTGTAAGGCATGATGGCCGCGCCGCCAGACAAGAACAACCGCTGCGGAGCGGTGCCGCCTTGTTGTCCGCGATAAAACTGCATGGTCTGGTTGACCTGAATGTGCAGACGCGTCATGAACTGCCGCGCGATCTTGGAAATCGCCGCCTGATGCTGATTCTCCGGCTCTTCATACGCGCCACCGAGACTGACAAAACCCTCATCAACCTTAATCTTGTCCGCCATGTCGAACTTCAACTTGGCTTCGTTCGCAAAATCCTGAGTGATGGAGTTCGCGCCGAGATTGATGCTGCGGGCGAAAACTTTTCCCTTCTCGAAGAACAGCAGATTGCTCGTCTTCGCGCCGATATCGAGCAACATGGTGCAATCTTCCAGCTCGCCGTAGTTGAAACGGAACGAATTGCACAACGCCGCAGGCGACACATCGCAAATCTGCAACTGCAATCCGCTCGCCGACGCCGTGCGGAACAATCCCTCCACGATGTCCGACTTGATCGCCACCAACAGCACTTCCAGCTCGCCACCGGCAGTCGTGCCGAGGATTTGATAATCCCAGACCACTTCCGCCAACGGGAACGGCACATTCTGCTGCGCCTCGTATTGGATGATCTGCGTGACCTTGCTCGCCTCGACGGGTGGCAACTTCACGAACTTGGAAAACACATGGAAACCCGGCGCGCAGACATTGATGTCCTTGGCTTTGATGCCAAGGGACGAGATGAGTTCCTGAAGCGTCTTGAGGATGAGAGTCTCGCGTTTGGTTTCCTGCGAGCCTTCAAGACCAAGCGACTTGATGGCGTATTGCTTGAGCACAAGCCCGCCCGCCTCGTTCGTTTCGAACTCGGCCAGCTTGAGGCTGCCTGCGCCAAAATCCACTGCCAAAAATGAATTGCTATTAAGCATCGCGTTTCTTCGCCAACCGGGTTTTTTCGCCGCCTTGCGTACACAACAGAAGGAAGCCCGCGTTGGTTAACGGAATTAACCAGAAGGGTCAAACAGAAAAAGCTTTTCCGTGCAAATCTTCTGCAATAATTCCGCTCTCTCAAACTCCGCAACAACCGACGTGAGTCGGCTCAACCATTCGGAAACTCAGAGCGAACTGATATTCGCCGCTACGTTCTGAAAGAAACGCTTCCCGAAAGTGATTATAGGTTTGATCCGACAAACACCATCTTCGCGCATTCCTTCATCCCCTCACGCCATCCATTCGCTCGCCCAAAATCGCGCCCGCACCTTTCACTCGTTTTTTCGGCGAGGTTTGAGGCAATTCAAGCTTGCCAATCGGAGCATCGCCCGGCATCGTTTCCGCCCGTTAGTGCGTGGTTAGCTCAGTGGTAGAGCATTACCTTGACACGGTAGGGGTCACAGGTTCGAACCCTGTACCGCGCACCATCTTCAGACCAGACTCCGAACACGGAAACTCCCCAGAGCGGAGGCTCGTCGCAACGTAATTTTTCCAACACACCGCCAAACCATGCCTCAGACCTCGTGCTTCTTTTGCAATTCGGGTTCGGTCACTGACGTTCGTATTCGCCTTTGCCGAGCCGCTTGAGCACGGTGAATCCGGCTTTCTTGGCGTCAGAAACGGAGAGTGGCTTGAGCTTCATCGGGGAACTGAAGGATGAAAAAACTTTCCGCACGGGCTTCTTGCACGCGGGACAATTCGTCAGCGGCTTGGCGGATAGCGGACGGTTCAACGTGAATTTCCCGCCGCACACTGTGCAGTCGCCGTCGCATAATTCGTATTCGTAGATAGGCATACCGTTCGTTATCACAGTCAGAAGTCTGACGCTCAAAGTCAATCGTGCAGGAATCTGCGGAGTCATCCGCTCCGGCGTGAACATGAAAATGTATCTGTCAGCCCCAACTGAGCGTGACAGCATGTATGCCGACTCAATGAAGGTTTTACCGATCCTGATCTTAACTTGTCTGCTCACCATTGCCCGCGTGTCCAGCGCGACGGTGGTGGATGCTGACGTCGTAGTTTATGGCGCGACGTCCGGCGGCGTCTCCGCTGCCGTGGCCGCCGCGCGTCTTGGCAAATCCGTCGCCCTGCTCTCGCTCAACAATCACGTCGGCGGCATGACCGCCAGCGGGCTTGGCGTCACAGACATAGGGCCGGGCAATGACACGAGTTACGTCACCGGCATTTCGCGGGAGTTCTACAAACGCGTCGGAGCTGTTTATGGTTCGAGCAATCTCGTCATCTGGTTCGAGCCGAAAGTGGCGGAGGGAGTTTTCTGGCAGATGCTCGCCGAGGCGGGCGTGACGGTTTATTCCAACAAACTTCTCGCGACGACGACGATGGTGAGCAATCGCATCACGCAGATCACGATGGAGGACGGAACAATTTTTCGCGGGAAACAATTCATTGATACAACTTACGAAGGCGACTTGATTGCGGCGGCGGGCGTCACGTTCACCTGGGGGCGCGAAGGGACGAACACTTACAACGAATCTCTCGCGGGCATCCGCGCGCTTGGCGGGACTTACAGTTACGATCCGCATGTCGTGCCGGGAAATCCTGCGAGCGGTTTGCTGCCGCACGTCCAGACGAACACTGGCGGCAATGTCGGTGATGGCGACAAGCGGCTTCAGGCTTACAACTTCCGCCTCTGCCTCACGCAAAACACCACGAACAAAATCGCGATCACCGCGCCCACGAATTATTCGGAAGCGAACTACGAGTTGTTCAAACGTTACGTGAATGCGCGCGCAGCGGCTCAAGGTTCCGTCTCGCTCAGTTCGCTCATCCATATCCAGACGATCATTCCGAACGGCAAGACGGACATCAACGCCAACGGCGAACTCTCCACCGATTGGGTCGGCTACAATTACACTTGGGCCACGAACACCTACGCCGGTCGCGAACAGATCCGCGCTGCGCACGAGAATTACATTCGCGGCCTGCTCTACTTTTATCAGACGAGCACGGGCATCCCGGCGAACTTGAATACGGAAGCGCAATCGTGGGGACTCGCGGCGGATGAGTTCACCGACAACGGCGGTTGGCCGTGGCAAATCTACGTCCGCGAAGGTCGCCGCATGGTGAGCGATTACATCATGACTCAATCCAACTGCGAAGCGCGCGTCACTGCGCCGGACGGTATCGCGTTGGCGCGTTACCACATTGATTCGCATGGCGTGCAACGGCTGGTTTCCGGCGGACTCTCTCGATGGGAAGGCAGCATTGGCGGAACGCCGCCGTATCCGTATCCGATCAGCTATCGCTCCATCGTGCCGCGCAGCAACGAATGTCAAAACGTGTTCGCCACGTTCGCGCTCTCGGCAAGTCATGTGGCGTTCGCGTCGTGTCGCATGGAGCCGGTGTTCATGATGTCGAGTCACGCGGCGGGTGTGGCGGCGGCGTTTGCGATTGATGACAACGTTGCGGTGCAGCAGGTGAGTTATGCCAAACTTTCTGCGCAACTTCGCGCGGATGGACAGTTGCTGACGTGGGCTGCGGCCACGTCATCAACGAACGGAATCATTCTCGATGAGAACAATTCGGGCGCAACAAACTCTGCGGGTTGGGTACTGGGCGCGAACGCTGGCGGTTGGGGAAATCCCACAGATTATTTCCACGACAACGCCAGCGGCAAAGGCACGAAGTGGGTCACCTACACACCGTCGTTGCCCACGAACGGCACTTACGAAGTTTATCTCTGGTGGGTCGAATCCTCGAACCGCGCCACGAACACGCCGGTGGACGTGATCCATCCCGCAGGCACAAACCGCGTTCTCGTGAATCAAAAACTTACGAGCGGCGGCTGGTTCAAAATCATGACCACCAACTTCAACGCAGGCACAAGCGGACAAGTCATCATCCGCAACGACAACACGGCGGCGGGAACGTATGTCATCGCGGACGGCGTGCGCTTCCTCGGTATCGGCGGCGCCGCGCAAACGTCGCCGGTGACGATTGATCTCGTGGCAAGCGACGCCGTGGCAGGTGAATTTCCCACCAACTCCGGTCGCTTTGTTTTCGTCCGCAGCGGCGATACGAACTCAGTCATCTCGATCAACTACACGGCCAGCGGGAGCGCGATTCCAAGCGTGGATTACTCCGCATTGTCCGGCAGCGTGGTGCTGGCATCCGGCGCGATGGCCACAAATGTTTTTGTGACTCCTTTTCTCGATACGCTGGCTGAAGGCGACGAAACTGTGACGCTTAATCTGAGCGCATCGCCAAATTACACCGTCACCACACTGACCAACGCGACATTGCTGCTGAGAGATCGCCCGCTCGATGCGTGGCGCAAAGCGAACTTCACCACGCCCGAACTTGCCGATCCCGCCATCAGCGGCGACCTCGCGAATCCAGATGGTGATAGTTTTGCGAACCTGATGGATTACGTGCTCGGCCTCGCGCCCAAAACTGCTGACCTCAATCCGCTCTCTCCGCGCATCGAAACGAATCAACTCACGATCACCTACACTAAATCGAAGTCTGCGACGGATGTTTTGCTGACGCTGGAAAAGTCCGACGACCTCATCACCTGGAACAGCAGCCCCGCGTTGTTCCAACAAGTGAGCGTGGCCGATCTTGGAGACACGGAGCAGATCACCGTGCGTTTGGTTTCGACCATCAGCGCTTCGGCGACTTCATACATCCGTCTCAGAGCGACGCGGCTGTGAGTTGCGGGACTTTCAAATTGCGTTCGGATTTTGAGCCGCGCATATTTCAAGCGTTATGAGCGATCGAGAACTTGTCATCAACGCCGTCAAAGACATGCCGGAGAATACTTCGATGAAAGATATTTTGATTTCATTGAAGTTGCTCACCTCTATCAATCAAGGATTGGATGATACGCGGTGTGGCGCAGTGACTGCCCATGAGGATGTCGTCAAACTATTGGAAACATGGATTACAAAATCGTCTGGACGAACCGCAGCCTGACTGACCTCGAAGAAATCGCCGGGTTCATAGCTGAGGTAAATCCGGACGCAGCCAGGAAAGTTGGTCGAAACATTTTCAAGAGGGTCACGCTCATATCCCAGTTTCCACGCGCAGGCCGCATCTGCTCTGAGGCTTCACGGGAAGACGTCCGCGAGATTCCTTCACCACCCTATCGCATCATCTACCAAGTCTTGGATGACAGTAAGACCATCAGCATCCTCACGGTCTGGCACGGCGCGCAGACAGAACCCCATTTTGATTCCAGCGAATTGAAAGAGCGCGGCCCGGCGTATGGGATAAAAAAACCTTTCGTCGCCATCGCCGCCATGTCGCTCAATCGCGTCATCGGCAACGGCAATCAAATCCCGTGGCATCTGCCGGAGGATTTCAAGTGGTTCAAAGCTGTGACCTCCGGCAACGTCATCGTGATGGGGCGAAAAACGTTCGAGTCCATCGGCAAACCATTGCCCAATCGCGAAACCATCGTGCTAAGTCGCTCGGCGTTTTCGTTTCCAGGTGTAACGACGATTCGCAGCCTGGATGAATTGTCGCCACTGGTGGCCGACCGTCAGGTCTTCATCTGCGGCGGCGCGCAGATTTATGGGCAGACGTTGCCGCTCTGTTCCGAGTTGTTTCTCACACTGGTGAAACGCGAGGTTTCTGGCGATGCGCTCTTCCCGAAGTTTGAAGACCAGTTTGAACTCATCGAAGAAATCCGCGACACGCCTGAGTTCAAAATTCTGCGCTACCGGAATCGCGGATTGTAGTCTCCGAAGTGTGCCCATCCCCGGGCACAACAGCGTGGTGGTTTGAGTGACCCCGGAAAACGGTGATCGTTGGGTTGGCGAGTGTTGCTGCGCCCGAGGACGGGCACATTCCGACTGCATCGTCCGCTAGCGATCTTACTTCTTCTTGGTTGTCGCCGCAGACTTGGGCGATGGGCTTTTTGATTTCGTTACCGCCTTCAACGCCGTGCCGTTCTGCTTCATATATTTCCCACCCTGCTCCACCGCGAGCACCTGCATGTCCGCGCACTCGATATAACCTACAGGCGGCTCGAACTTATTCGTCTCAGCGCGCGTGAATTGAATCTGCCGGAAACGCATCACCACCGTGCCCTCGCTTTCCTTGGTGGCGACGCACACCGGAAAATTGCGCAGGCTCGTCGCCGTCCAAACCGTGGCTTCGGACTTGTGACCCGCATCATCCGTGATGACGACCTGTTGCTTCACGCACGACTGACCCTCCATCTTTTCTTTGCCAAGGGTTTTCCGTTCGATTTTGGCGCGGGTCAAGAACGCCTCTGCCTCGCTGGCTGGCATCTCAAGTTTCACGAACGCGCGCAGTTTTGGAAACGCGATCAACGTCGTGCGTTTTTCTGGACGGATGATGCTGACCACGCTGTCCAAGCCGAGCGGTTTCATTCTGGCCAGAGCATCGGGCTGCAACTTGTTTCGCATCCGCGCCATGTCCAGTTCCACGCGGATTTTGTTTTCGAGCAACGTGAACGTCATTGGCGTGCTGATGATCTCCTTGTTGTCTTTGCCAAGGAGTTGCACTTCAGCCTGAGCGGTGAAGGCGTTGTTCGTGCCGAACAAACGGATGAGTGACGCGCTGACACCGGTGGAGCTTGGCCCATCGAGTTGGGCGAACACGGGAACAACGCTTGCCGCCAGCATTGCGATGAACAGCCGCAGGCGCGTCATTTCATCGCGGCCCACACGCGGTGGACATCGTCATGTTCGTCGAGCGTGTGGAGGAATTCGCCCGCCTCGGCTTTTTGCGCGTCGGTGAGTTCAGGAATTTGCTTGGGCACGTAACCAAGTTCGCTCGTCACCACTGTCCAACCATTGCTCTTGAGCCAGGTCGCGATGGTGTGAACCGCAGTCCGCTCGCAAACAAATCGCGCGCCCGCAGTTTCCGCTGGGATGTCGTCGTTCTGTTCGTGGGTGAGGACTTCAAAATCATTCGCGCCCGCTTCGATGGCGGCAGCTTCACGATCAATCGCCGCGTCGGGATGATGCGCTTCGACAAGGCCAACATGATCGAAGAGGAACTTGTTACTGCCCGCGGTGCCGAGCACGCCTTTTTTGAACAACACGCGGATCTCCGGCGCGGTGCGGTTCACGTTGTCGGTATAAACTTCGACGATGAGGGCGACTTTATTCGGCGCGTAACCCTCGAACACGACTTGTTCCATGACGAGTTTTTCGTCACCGATGCCTGCGCCTTTGTTGATGGCGCGCTGGATCGCATCCTTCGTCACGCTGTCCTTCTTCGCCTTTTCAACAGCGGTGAAGAGTCGCGCGTTCGAGCCAATGTCAGCACCGCCCATTTTGGCAGCGACAGAGATTTCGCGGACAAGTTTCCCGGTCGAGCGGCCTTTTTTCAGCCCGGCGACCAGACGTTTTGCATGTAACCATTGACGTCCCATGCCGGAAGACTAGCGAGAAGCCCCCGCGCCGACAAGTGGGAGTAGTGGTAGGCACGGGGCTGACGCATACGGGTGTCGAGAAGCGGTTTCCCTCTCCCCGTCGGACGGGGAGAGGGAATACAGCGTTGCCGCGTCCATCCAATCTGTGGCTATACCGATAACAGCGAAGAACCAAACAGCACAATTCGGCATCACTTCAAATTCACTCCCGCACCGTCTTCAACCCCGTGCGGATGATGCGTTCGATGAGTTGCGGATACGTCAGTCCCGCTTTGAGCGCGGATTGCGCGAAGTCTTCATCCGCAGCGAGAATCGGATTCGGATTAGCTTCGATGAAATAAATCTCGTTGGCCGCCGTGACGCGCAAGTCCACGCGCGCGTAACCGTCAATCGTCAGCAGGCGGTAGATGCGTTTGCAGGTTTGCACGATGTCTTTGGCGAGC
Organism: Verrucomicrobiota bacterium; assembly: GCA_031384405.1. Taxonomy (GTDB): domain Bacteria; phylum Verrucomicrobiota; class Verrucomicrobiia; order Limisphaerales; family JADLHS01; genus JADLHS01. The sequence continues at coordinate 27,314 of JANNAO010000188.1, forward strand.
GCGGGATCGAGTGCCTCGGCGAACTGGTTTTGCAGCCCCCATTTCTTGCGATATTCCTCGTCCCACTTGGCGCGATACGTCGCGATCTTCGGTTCGTCCGGCGGCACTTCTTTGAACACGAGTTCGCGGATCGGATAAACATCGAGCTTATGATTGCCGAGCACGCTGACGTAAAGTTCGCGCCCGGAAATGTATTCCTCCGCGATCACATCGCAGTCGTGCGACGTGTGAATGAACAACACGCGCTCCTTGAATTGCTCATCCGTCTCGACGAACGACGCCTGTGAAATGCCGTAGCTCGCTTCTTCCTTCAGCGGCTTCACGAGAATGGGGAACTTGAGTCGCGCCGGGCGGACGGGGCGTTTGCCGCGTGCGATGACCGCGAACTCCGGCACACGGATGCGATGGTAGCCGAGAATCTTCTTCGAGATGGCCTTGTGTTTGCAGAGCGTGAGGCCGGTCGAGCCGCAGCCGGTGAACGTGACGCCGTGCATTTCGAGGAACGAAACGATGTTCTGATCGAACGCACGATTGTTTTTGAATTGATCGGCGAGGTTGAACAGAACGTCCGGCTGAAAGCTGTCGAGCTTTTGGCGCAGCAAATTCAGGTCGTCGAAGATGGCAAGATGCTCAACGGTGTGGCCGAGTTCGGCGAGCGCGGCGAGGACGTTAGCTTCGGTCTTCCAATCGTCCGTCTTCAATTCGGCGCTGAGGTCTTGATCAATCGTCGTCGGCGCGATGGCGTCGAACAGGGCGAGGATTTTGAGTTTTTTCTTCACAAGTAGTATTGGTGAACGACGGTGCAACGCGCCACAGGCCGGATCCATGCAGACGAATGGAGACGGAACAAACGCAAAGACGCTGAGAACGCAGAGAGGCGCAGAGAATTCTTTTTTAGGACTCCATCACCGTACCGTGTGTTGTCATCTGCCGGTTCTGCTCTGCGTTTCTCTGCGGCCTTTGCGCCTCTGCGTTTCTCCCCCGGGCTTTCAATCGCATTCGTTCGGTTAAGAAAATATTTGAATCGGTTCTTCATTTCTTCCGTTTGAATTTTCCGGTGAACAGATGGTTCGTCACCAGCGTGGTGATGTAGGCGGACACCTGGATGTTTTGTTTCGGATCGTACGCCTTGATGTGCAGGTTCAGTTTGTCGCAGCGATCAATCAGCCGCGCCAGCAGTTTGTTGACGCGATACTTGTTCTCATTCGTCCACTGGCAAACCGCGCTTTCCAATTCACGCCGATGCCGGCGCAGATACACGGAAGCTTTGACGCGACCTTCCTCGCTCTCGCCCGCATCGAAGAGTTGCCGCAGATCGTTGTCGTAAAAGTCCGGGAACGAATCCTCATACTCTTTCCGCTTCTTCGCGTAGTAGGTCTTGAGTTTGACGTTGAGACAGTCGTAGTCGGCCACCTGATATTCCGGCATGGGCAACGGCGGTTTGCCTGCGAGAGATTTCATCAACTCATCCACGTACTCGAGTTTGTGCAACGCGTTCCAGCCTTTGTAACGCGCACGCCAATCCACTTCCGGCGTGAGCCACACGGCGAACGTCTCCGCGAAATCCTCGTCGGGATGCGACTGCGCGTACCAGTCATCGAGATGCACGACGAAGCTGCGGCTGTAAGGACGCGGGCGATAGAACGAAGGCGTCTCTTCGTTGGAAGATTTGCCGAAGGTCTGCTGCCATTTGCGTTTGCGGACGAACGGAAACGCGTAGGCATAGGCGTGCGCGGCTTCGTGGCGGATGAGTTTCATGAACCATTCATCCGACTCGCCTTCGACATCGAGAATGATTTTCTTCTCCAACTGTCGCAGCCGGTCGTGCGTGAGAAAGAACGGGACGAAGATGGACGGGATGCCCACAGGCACGAACCATTCGTCGCCGATGTGACAAGGTGGATGGAAGGTCAGGCCCTTCGCTGAAAGTTCGTCGTAAAGTTTTTGGATCAGTGCTTGGAGTTTCGTGCCGTCGAGCTTGAGGCCGAGTTGGGAGATTTTTTTCTCCAGCAACTCGTCATCGCTCAGGCTGCTCCAATCCGGGGAATCCATGCGCGGAGAGTAATGACTAAACAAGACGACGTCACTTAGTCTTCTGCTGTGCCGCGCCGCGCAAGTCGGCGAGAAACCTATCCACGTCGTTTTCCGTCGTGTCCCAACTGCACATCAGCCGCGCTTCCTGCCAACCACCGACGTGCGTGTAAAACTTCCAACCGCGCGCGCGCATGGCCTTGACCAACGGCTCAGGAATCTTGGCAAACACAGAGTTGGAATCTACTGCGTAGGCTGCTTTGATTTCGGAAAATAAACGTAATCCAGTTTCGAGTCGCTGGGCCATCGCGTTGGCATGGCGCGCGTGTTTCAGCCACGCACCGTCCTTCAACATTCCCGTCCAAGGCGCGGAGAGGAAACGCATCTTGGACGCCAGTTGACCACCTTGCTTGCAACGGTAATCAAACTCCTTCGCCAGTTCGCGATCAAAAAACACCACGGCTTCACCGATGGCGATGCCGTTCTTCGTTCCGCCGAAGCACAGAACATCTACGCCAGATTTCCAAGTCGCCTCCGCAGGCGAGACGTTGAGTGAGGCAACTGCATTGGCGAACCGCGCGCCGTCCATGTGAACGCGCAGGCCGCATCGCCGCGCTTCTTCAGTCAGCGTACGCAGCTCCGCTACCGAATACACCGTGCCCACTTCCGTCGCCTGTGTGATGCTCAACGCCCGTGGCTTGGGATAGTGGATGTCCTTCCGCTTGTTGACCGCGCGGTCAATGTCCTTGGGATCAATCTTCCCGTTCGCACCGCGCAATAAAAGAATCTTGCTGCCGTTGGCGAAAAATTCCGGCGCACCGCACTCGGAGGTTTCAATGTGCGCGATCTCGTGGCAAAGAAAACTGTGATACGACTGGCAAAGCGACGCTAGCGCGAGCGAGTTTGCCGCCGTGCCATTGAAGACGAAGAAGACCTCGCAATCCTTCTCGAAGATGTCGCGGATCAGATCGGAAGCGCGCTGCGTCCAAGTGTCATTGCCGTAACTGACTTCGTGATCGGCGTTGGCTTCCAACATCGCCGCCCACGCTTCAGGGCAGATGCCGGAATAATTGTCGCTGGCGAAATGGCGGCGGATGGATGGCGCGTCGGTCATGGCGGAAAGCTACCGAAACGCGCCAAGAGCGAAAGCCCGAAGCGGAACGCCGCGTTCACACGGCAGCACGGGAGAAACACGAGCCGCTGCCGGATGAATCCGGCGTTCCTCCTATCCTCCCAAATACGCGCTACGGACTTTGGGGTCTTGGCGCAGTGCGGCTGATTCGTTCTGCAAAATGATCTTCCCCGTCTCCAGCACGTAGCCGTAGTGGGAAATCTCCAGCGCGAGGTTGGCGTTCTGTTCGACTAGCAGGATCGTAATGCCGTGGGTGCGGTTGATCTCCACGATCTTCTCGAAGATGGTTTTCACCAGCAACGGCGCGATGCCGAGCGACGGTTCGTCCATCATCAGAAACTTCGGCTTGCTCATCAGCGCGCGGCCGATGGCGAGCATCTGCTGCTCCCCGCCGCTCAAAGTGCCAGCAACTTGCTTCTCGCGTTCCTGCAAACGCGGGAAGGTTTTGAAGACCAGTTCCAGTTCGGCGGCGATGACGGCTTTGTCGTGCTGGAGATACGCGCCCATCATCAGGTTCTCGTGGACGGTCAGGTTGGCGAATACCATCCGGCCTTCCGGCACATGCGAGAGTCCGCGCGCGACAATCTGGTGCGCGGGAAGTCCGGCGATGTTTTTACCGTCGTAAAAAATTTCACCGGAGTGCGGCTTCACCAAACCAGAGATTGCTCGCAGCGTGGTGCTTTTACCCGCGCCGTTTGAGCCGATCAGCGTGACAATGTCACCTTGTTTCACGGACAATGAAACACCGTGCAGCGCTTTGATCGCGCCGTAACCAACGTGAAGATTTTTTACTTCAAGCATGGGTCGCTATTTCCTCCAATTCCAAGGCAGCCATCTGCGCCATGAGTTTCTGATGAAATAATCTTTTGCAAATCTGCAGACCACCGCATCAATCTCTGGATGCCGGGAAATCAGATAGTTCACTTCAGATCTGATCCACGGCTGCGCTAAATCACGAAGATGTTCAGTTTCATCGAACAAGGTCGCCTTCAGGGACTCCTTAGCCTCTCCATCAGCAAGTTCAACCCAAATGCACGCCCAAATTGAGGGAGGGATGTGTTGGATATACATATCAAGCTGAGATTCCGTGAGTTTCATGGCCCGGCCTGCACAGCATGGTCGTTCCCAAGATACGCTTCGATGACCTTCGGGTTGGCTCTAACCTCAGCAGGCGTTCCCTCCGCGATCTTCACGCCGTAATCCAGCACGACGACACGTTCACAGATACCCATCACCACTTGCATGTCGTGTTCAACCAACAAGACCGCGATCTGAAATTTCTCTTTGATGAAACGGATGAGCTTGGTGAGTTCGACCTTCTCAGTGGGATTCATTCCGGCAGCGGGTTCATCGAGGAGCAGCAACTTTGGTTTTGTAGCAAGGGCGCGGACGATCTCCAACCGCCGTTGATCTCCGTAAGGCAAACTCTTCGCGTCGTCATCGCGATGTTTGCCGAGATTGAAGATGTCCAGTAACTCCATCACCTGCGCGGCGACTTCTTTTTCTCCGTCGTGAAACGCGCGTCCACGCCAGAGCGCATTGCGGATGCCGTGGGCGCGATGCAATTGCACCGCAGCGCGCACATTATCGAACACGCTCATGCTGCCGAACAATCGGATGTTCTGAAACGTCCGCGCGATGCCGAGCTTGGTGAGTTCAAACGGTTTCAATGCGGCAGTCGGTTGGCCGCTGAAAGAAATCGCGCCGCCCGTCGGCTGATAAACGCCGGTGATAAGATTGAACACCGTCGTCTTGCCCGCACCGTTCGGGCCAATGACGCCGATAAGTTCCTGCGCGCCGATCTGGAGATCCACTTCAGACACCGCCGTCAACCCGCCGAAACGGATCGTGACCTTGTCGAGTTTGAGGAGTGGGGTGCTCATTACTTTGCCGACGATTTTTTTCCGAACGCAAACAATCCCTGTGGACGCGTGAGCATGATTCCGATCAGCAAGATCGAATAGAGCAGCGGCCTCGCTTCACCGATCCAGCGCAGTGAGGGCGACATGCCCGCGAACGAGCGCAACACTTCCGGCAGCAATGTCAGCAGCACCGCAGCGAGGATCACCCCGCCCGTGCGCCCCATTCCTCCCACGATCACCATGACGACGATCTCGATGCTGCGATTGAAGTCGAAGCCCTTGGGGTTGATCGTCAGGTTGAAGTGCCCAAATAATCCGCCCGCTATTCCCGCGAAGAATGCACCGATGACGAACGCCACAATCTTGTAACGCGTGGTATTGATGCCCATCGCTTCGGCAGCGACTTCGTCATCGTGCGTGGCGAGAAAGCCGCGACCATAGGTGCTGTTCACCATCGTGGTGACGACATAAACCGTGAGAGCCGCCGCGCCGAACGCCCAGAACAGATTCGTGAACGCCGGAATGACGTTCAATCCCAGCGCGCAACCTATCGTCTAGTTGTTTCGGAAAACAACAGCGATGATCTGGCCGAAACACATCTTGAAGATGGCGAGGTAATCGCCCTTCAACCTCAGCGACGGCGCACCGACATGGA
>JANNAO010000195.1:0-3121 GCA_031384405.1 Verrucomicrobiota bacterium
GCGGGCGGATTGGATTGCGCCGCTGTACGCGGCACTACGCCTCGCAGCGCGAGGCGTTCCACCACCTGACCGTCACTTTGAATCGCACCCAATTTCACAGCGCAATTTCACTTCGGCTTCAACTGCGGGAACAGGATGACGACGCGAATGCTTTCCTAGCCGAGGAGCATCATGCACAGGCGGTCAATGCCGATGCCGATGCCGCCCGCCGGGGGCATGCCGTGTTCGAGCGCGACGAGTCCCGCCTCGCGGGATTCATCCAGCTTCTGTTGTTCGCCGCCGGTCCCGCCACGGCGGGATTCCAGCGTGGTGCGTTGCGCGATGGGATCGTTCTGCTCGGTGTAGCCGGGCGAAATCTCCTGGCCGTTGATGCAGCACTCGAAGACTTCAACGGTCGTCGGGTCGTCGGGCGAAAGCTTGGCGAGCGGCACGAGTTCCTTCGGCAGATGCGTGACGAACGTGGGTTGGATGAGCGTTGGCCCGTCATTTCGTGACGAGATAGTACAGATAGAAAAGAGCGACGATAATTACGACAACGCCAAAACACCCGAGCATGAACCTCTTGCCGGTTCTCTCCGCGTCAGCATCGTCCCTCAAACGTTGTGCGATTGCTTCCGGCGAGTGGTGCTTGCGCTTATACTCAGCTTTTGAAAACCGCACTATTTGATCAGCGCGATAACCAAGCTTCTTGTTTTCATACGCAGCAGCCTGAAGTTTCTCAACGGTTTCTGAAGCCATCCGAACTACAAACAAAGAACCGTCACAAAGGGTGACTTTAGCCACGGTTTCAGAGGCTCGTCCGCCAGCGAGCATTCCACCGATGGCGCCAACTGGTCCAAGCAGCAACCCACCCATAGCCGCTCCCGCAATACCGCCCACCGCGTCAGGCATCGTCTCTTGGTTTTCAATCTCCACGTTGGCAACAGTGCGCAGAGTGTACGAGGTGATTTTACCGTCATGCACCTCAGTTCCAGAAAAATGAAAGCCTTTCAGCTTGGTGTAATCGCTGGAAACATCGGCCATCCATCGGCCAGCCTGGGCTTCTCCGTATATGACTTCCGAAATCATCTGATCAGCACATGTTATTTTGGCTTCAACTGAGGAAACAAAATCACATCACGAATGCTTTCTTGTCCCAACAACATCATACAAAGCCGATCAATTCCGATTCCAATTCCGCCAGCCGGAGGCATTCCGTGTTCAAGGGCAACCAAGAAATCCTCATCCAATTTCTGTTGTTCGCCACCGGCTTGATGTTCCAGCGTCGTCCGCTGGGCAATCGGATCGTTTTGCTCAGTGTAGCCCGGCGAGATTTCCTGTCCGTTAATGCAGCACTCGAAAACTTCAACTGTCGTTGGGTCGTCAGGTGAAAGTTTGGCGAGCGGCACGAGTTCCTTCGGCAGATGAGTCACGAAGGTCGGATTGATCAGCGTCGGCTCGATGAATTTGGAGAACACGGCGTTCGTGACTTCAAAATCTTCAAACTCCTTGCCGATCTCCGCGCCCATGTCGTGAGCAAGTTGGCGACGCTCGAACGGGGAAAGTTCAAACCAATTTGCTCCGCACTTTTCTTTGATTAGGTCGTTATATTTCACGCGCCGCCAGTTGGGTGTGAGGTCAATGTACTCTTCGACTGACAACGCTTCGATTTTGCGAATATCATTTTGTAAGTCGTCTAAATGCGATTCCATTTCCGCCCCAGAAAGCTCCAGCACATCTGCGTTCAATCTATAGTAAGCTGCCAAGAGTTCATAAACTTGTCCGATACTTGGCAGCGCTAACTTTGCCAAGTCCCAATGCAAAACATCTCCTGTTCCCTTGCGAAAACGTTCCTCAATTTCATGGAGCTGTGCTGAGGCGACTGTGCCAATTTCATCGTGAACTCGCTTCTTTTCTAATTCCTTTGCTGATTCCAACACGCCAATAAACGTGGAGCCAGTTAGAATCGTTTGAGCAAACACGGTGCGGAGTTCGGTATTTCGGTTGCGTGGAATTTTCAGTTTCCCAAAAACCTTCTGCGCGACGTGGCAGATGAGCGATTGCACCGTCTCCATCATCGTCTCGTAATCGCCGAACGCCTGATAGGCTTCGAGCATCGTGAACTCGGGATTATGCCGGCGCGAGAGGCCTTCGTTGCGGAAGTTCTTGCCGATCTCGAACAGCTTATCAATGCCGCCCACGAGCAGCCGCTTGTGATACAGCTCCAGCGCGATGCGCAGATAAAATTCGCAGCCGAGCGCGTTGTGAAAGGTCTTGAACGGTTGCGCCGCCGCGCCGCCGGGAATCGCCTGCATCGCGGGCGTTTCCACTTCCACGTAGCCATATTTGTAAAACCACTGACGAATCTCGTGGATGATTGCACTGCGCTTGAGGAAAACATCCATTGGCGAACCGGGTTCTGAGCCGGTGGCCATTCCTTGGAGTGGAGCAACACTCGCCGGTTTGCAGGCGATCAAATCAAGGTAACGCTGGCGATAACGAATCTCTGTGTCTTCCAAGCCATGCCATTTGGCGGGCGGCGGACGGAGCGCTTTGGCGAGGATCACAAAGGGAGGACTGGTGGGGCGAGCGTCCCCGCGAGTCGGCTCGTCGGTAGCCTCGCCCCACCCGAGTTTGATGCTGGGTTCGCCGGTCTTGGTGCGGAACAACGTGCCCGTCACACCGATGAAATCGCCGAGGTCGAGATGCGTGAAGATATTGAACTGCTCATCACCCAGCGCATTCTTCTGCGCGTAAACTTGGATGCGTCCGCTTTGATCGCGCACGTCCACGAAGATGGATTTGCCCATCTCGCGATGCGCTGTGATGCGTCCGGCTACGGAGACGCGATGACCTTCGGGCAGCGTGCCGGTGTCAAAGCCGCTGCGGGCGTCGTTGCATTTGCTGTCGGGCGTGAACTTGTTCTTGAACGGATCAATGCCCTTGGCCTTGAGCGCGGCGAGTTTGGTGCGGCGTTGTTCGATGAGAGAATTTGTGTCGTCCATCATGTGGCTCGAAATAGAACAAGAAACGCAGGCTGAAACCAAGCAAGGAATCGAACAAGGGTGCGATTCAAAGTGACGGTCAGGTGGTGGAACGCCTCGCGCTGCGAGGCGTAGTGCCGCGTACAGCGGCGCAATCC
>JANNAO010000220.1:0-14256 GCA_031384405.1 Verrucomicrobiota bacterium
CACCTGATGAAGACAATCAAGCTCGGCAACAGTTCTCTCACGTCCAGCCGCCTCTGCTACGGTTGCTGGCGCATTGCTGGCACGCGCGACAATCTTAAATCCGCCGCCGAAGCCGATGCGGAGGGACGCGCGGCAGTTGTCGCTGCTTACGAGGCGGGCTACACGCTGTTCGATGGCGCGGATATTTATGGCGGCGGTCACGCCGAAGATATTCTGGGCGCAACCTTGAAATCTGTTCCTGGAATGCGCGAACGTATCCTCATCACCAGCAAATGCGGCGTGCGCCATGCGGGTTCGCCGACACCTGACGCGCCAGGACGCTATGATTTCTCGCCGGATTACATCGTGAAATCTTGCGAGGCTTCGTTGAAGCGGCTCGGCATCGAGACCATTGATCTCTACATACTGCATCGCCCGGATTATCTCGGCGACCCGCATGAGATCGCTGGCGCGTTCGCGCAACTCTACGACGCGGGCAAGGTGCGGTTCTTTGGCGTGAGCAACTGCCGTCCGTCACTGCTGAATGCACTGCAAACCGCCGTCCCCTTTCCGCTCGTGGTGAATCAAGTGGAGATCAGCCTCGCACAACGCGCCGCGTTTGAAGATGGCACGCTCGATCAATGCCTGGAGAAGAACATCACGCCGATGGCGTGGAGTCCGCTGGGCGCAGGCTTGCTCGGCGATGGCGCGAAGCGTTTGCTTCCAGCACAACAAGGTTACAAGACAGACGACATCGTGAAGGTGTTGGACGAAATCGCTGCGGCGCGTGGCGTGAGCCGGACGGTGATTGCGTTTGCGTGGCTGCTGCGGCATCCGAGCAAGATTGTTCCCATCGTGGGCACGACGAACCCCGGACGCATCCGCGAAGCGGTGAAAGCTACCGAGTTCGAGTTGAGCCGCGAGGAATGGTATCGCCTCTTTGTCGCGGCGCGCGGGGAGGCGTTACCGTGATTCAAGCCATCTCTGTTTAAGCTTCAAGCACAAGTCTCAGAATTTGGTAATGGCACTGTTTGCCATTGTCGGTGGGGCGAGCGTACTCGCCAGTAGCCTCGCCCCACCAAACTGAATCACCATCCAGAATTTCCTGCGCTTGCGCGCTCCGCCCTCTCCGCTACTCTCCCCGCGTTAGAGAAATCCAAACGACCAGAAAACCATTTAACTAAATCATTTCGCGTAGCTTCGGCTGCTGTTTACATCGAAACCTAGGAATTTCGCACGAAAGACAGCGCTTGAAGCGCGCCCCAACCGGGGCGCGCTGAAAGCGTTCTTTCGTGGGCCCTCCTAGGTGCCTGATGTGAGACGCAAGTAAGTGCGTCCCATTTTTTCAGGCACCAGAGTTCCCACAAAGACAGTCACCAACAGGGCTGATTCGCACGCGAGCGAAGAAGACCCTGCATGACCAATCTTGAACGCGCCTTTGCGGACGGGCATTTGAAGCTCACCGGCGAAGGCAAGACGGAGCGCATCCGTTACGTTGCCGCCGATCACTCCGAACGCTGGAGCGACCCCGAGGAAAAAGTCCGCGCTGAGTTCTATGCAGAACTCATCTACCGCTACGAATACGCGCCCGGTCGTATCGGCGTCGAAATCACCGTTCCAGACCGCACGCCCAAAGACAGTGCCGACCTCGTCATATTCCGAGATGACGCACGCAAAGACCCCTACGGCGTAATCGAGTGCAAGCGCGACGGCATCACCGACGCAGAGTTGCGCCAGTCCGTCGAGCAAGCGTTTGGCAACGGCCACGCTCACAAGTTCCGCGCCGCTTATGTCGGTGTCGTTGCCGGCGAGTCGCGACTGTTCTTCGACTGCTCGGACAAATTCCCTGCGCTTGAACGGCAGAAGAACCGCCTCGCTGATCTCCCCATTCGCTACGGCAAACCACTTCGCATCAAATACCGCAAAGGTGACGAAGCTCACGACATCCATGAGGTGGACAAAAGCCGTCTCATCTCCGCGCTCTCAAAATGCCACGACACCATTTGGAACGGTGGTGAATTCAAGCCTGACGCCGCCTTCAGCGAGATGTGCAAACTCATCTTCGTGAAAATAGCCGATGAAAAAGATACCGACCAAGGCGAGCCTTACACTTTTCAGATTACCACCGGCGAGGACGACCTCACGCTCGGCAAACGCATCCGCCGCCTTTACGAAAGCCATCGCGAGCGCGACGCGGAAGTTTTCAACGAGGAAATCAAAGTCACCGACTCGAAAATTGCCACCGTTGTTGCCCACCTTGAAAGCCTGTCACTTTCTGAAACCGACCTCGATACCAAGGGCGTGGCTTTCGAGACGTTTCAGCGCAATTATTTCACCGGTGATGCGGGTCAATACTTCACCCCACGCGAACTCGTCGAGTTCTGTGTTCAGATGACTACGCCGACCGCGAAAGATCATGTGCTTGATCCCTGCTGCGGCACTGGTGGTTTCCTGCTCCACGCTCTTGATGCTGTTCGTGCTGAAGCCAACCGCAAGCACAAGCTCGGCACCAGCGCGCACCGCGACCATTGGCATGATTTCGCTCAGCGCAATCTTTACGGCATCGAAATCAATCGCGACATCGCTCGCGTTGCCAAGATGAACATGATTGTTCACGACGACGGCCATACCAATGTCGCCGCCGGCAACTCGCTTGAATCCATCATCGGCTTCACGAACCGCAATCCCGGTTTCAAGCCAGCGAGTTTCGATCTCATCCTCACCAATCCGCCATTCGGCGTTTCCTGAAACCAAAGACCGGACGCGCCGCCGTCGTAGTTCCCGATGGCATTCTTACGAACTCCTCGCTGCAACACGTCCGCGACTGGTTGCTCGCGCGGTTTCAGGTGCTTGCCGTCGTGAGCATCCCGCAGTTTGCCTTTGCCCACTACGGCGCGGGAGTGAAAGCCAGTCTCCTATTTCTTCGCAAGCTCGGTGAAAAGGAAACCGTCACTTCGGATACACCCATCTTCATGGCTCTTGCCGAGCGCATCGGCTACGATGCCACCGGACGCGCAACCGACAACGATCTGCCCGGCATCGTCACCCAATTCCGCGCATTCCAGAACGACGCCAAGCCTTTTTTCGTTTAAGCCCCGCCACACCCGGCGAAGCGCAGTGTTTCGCGGTGCGACGGGGCGAAGTCGTAGAGCGTTTGAACCCTGGATTTTTTGGACAAGGACATCAAGCCCTTCTAGCCAAACTCCGTGCGATGCCCAATGCGAAGGCGCTTGGTAAACTAATCTTCGATACCGGCTTTGGCGTTCTCCCACCGGGAGACAGCTATCTTTCAGAGGGTGGGATTCGCTTTCTTCGGGCGACGGACTTGGATACGGAAGACCGCATACGATGGGAAGACTGTTACCGTGCGCCCGCCGAATTCAGCAGACATGATCGCGCTCGCATTAAGACTGGCGATGTTTTGCTTGCCGTGAAAGGAGCAACAATCGCCTCGGAGAAATCTGTATGTATCGTGAATGAAGTGAGTGAGCCGACGATTATCAACGGCAGCGTTTTCCGCTTTCAAGTTACACCCGAAAGTTCCGCCGCATTTCTTCGTGAAGTTCTGACCGCGGATTTTATGCGGAAACAAATGAAGGGCGCGCTGATTCTCAACAACGCGGTGGATTACCTTAGCAAAGAAAACATTGATGCTTTGCTGCTACCGCTCCCACCGTTGCCGAAACAGTGCGAGTTAGTGTCAGCGATGGAATCGGCGCGGACGGCACGGCGAACGAAATTAGCCGAAGCAGACGCCTTGCTCATCTCGCTTGACCGCTACCTACTCGACATTCTCAAAATTACTTTGCCACCGCCAGATGTCCGTCGTGTGTTCGCTATCCGCCTCGGCACTGTGCGTGAATCCCGCTTCGATCCAGACTTTTTCCATCCCGAACGAATTCTCACCGTGCGCGGCATGGAGAGTGTGGCCGGGCGGCTGTGGTGTCCGTCGTTGCGTGAAGCCGTCACTTTCCAGCGCGACCAAATCACCGAGCCGGGTGAGAATTATTTGAGCCTCGCTCATGTGCAAAGCCACACCGGCGAACTCGTCTCCGCCAACGAGGAGGCTGCCGGAACGTGTTTCACATTCCAGCGCGACGACGTGCTGTTTGGTCGCCTGCGTCCTTACCTGAACAAAGTTCACCGCGCCGAACGCCCCGGCTGCTGTTCGCCGGAGTTTCATGTTCTGCGAGTGAAACCCGGTACCGTGCTGTTGCCGGAATACCTCGCAACCATTCTACGCAGTTCGCTCATCCTCGCACAAACGCGCCACATGATGACTGGCAACACCCACCCGCGTCTCGCCAACGATGACGTAGTGAACCTAATCATTCCCGTGCCCGACATCGCCACGCAAACCACCATCGCCGCCGAAGTGCGCCGCCGCCGCGAAGCAGCGCGTGCGTTGCGAACCAAAGCGGAAGCCGATTGGTCGGAAGCAAAACGTTGGTTTGAAGAACAACTTCTCGGCAAACCTTGATGCTTCTGCCGCCCTGACAGGGCTTGGTTTGATTGGGACACAATTCCTAGGGCTTCACCCCAGGCTGTCATATCGTCGGGCTTTCAGCCTCCATCGGATTACGGCGCGACAAGTCAGCCTTTTTGGATCAGCGTGAATCAGCGAAGATCAGCGGTGAGGGATGAATTCCTCAGCGGTCAACCCAATGTCACGCGATCTGGCGGAGCAACGGTGGCGCGATGTCCCGCCCTTTGTGCATGGGAACGGTTGTGCCACGTCCATCAGCATGGCGGTATTGCACATGTGAACCACGCTGGCGCGTTCACGAAACCGAGGCGTTCGAGGATGCGACAGACTTCGGAAGATTTGAGGACGGGAAGCGACCCCATGATCAGGCAATCGCGACGTTTTGAGTGCCGACAAACTCAGTATCGAAGTGAGGTTCACCATCTTCCAGCAACATGGCGATGACTTCGCGGAGGTTGGCGTTTAGCTCATCGAGAGATTCCGCCTGAGAGTGCGCCCCCTTGAAACCCGGCACATATCCGACCAGCAGACCGGTGACAGAATCACGCTCTACAACTGCTGTGAAAGTTTTCATGGTTTTATTGTTTCACGCCCCAGCCAATAGTCAACCCGCCCTTTGTCGCGCCTGATTGGAGTTTTGAGCCGCGAGGAGTGGTATCGCCTCTTCATCGCCGCGCGTGGCGGGCCGTTGCCGTGATGTTCTACCGATCCGCATGAACTGCATGTGACGAGCCAACGCGGGCGTGATTGCAACAGTCAGCCACTCCTCCTACGATGGCCTCAAGATGAAACATGCACTCGCACTCTTCGCCTCGACCATCGTCGTCACGACTTCTGTTTTCGCACACGAACCCATCACGCGCGCCCGCACTGCCATCAACATCCCTGACGTGCCCGGTTACGTGACGCTGAAATGCGACTTCCACATCCACACCGTTTTTTCCGACGGCTACGTCTGGCCCACCGTGCGCGCCGAGGAAGCGTGGCGCGAAGGTCTGGATGCCATCGCCATCACCGATCACATCGAGTATCAGCCGCACAAGACCGACGTGAACACGAATCACAACCGCTCATTTGAGATCGCGCGCGGCAAGGGCAACGACCTTGATCTGCTCGTCATCAAAGGTTCTGAGATCACGCACCAGATGCCGCCCGGCCATCTCAACGCCATCTTCCTCACCAACTCCACAGCCGTTGCGACATCGGATTGGCGCGAGCAACTTCGCATCGCCCACGAGCAGGGCGCGTTCATCTTCTGGAATCACCCCGGCTGGGACGCGCAACTCAAGAGCAACAACGTGGTCTGGTATGACGAACACACCTGGCTGCGCGAGCGGGGTTTCCTTCAGGGCATCGAGGTCGTCAATGAACGTAATTACTATCCCGAAGCACACCGCTGGGCCATCGAGAAGAAGCTCACGATGTTGAGCAACTCCGACATTCACGCGCCGTTGAACATGGATTTCAACGTCCACGAAAACGATCATCGCCCGCTCACGCTGGTCTTCGCCACCGAACGCAGTCAGTCCGCGATCAAGGAAGCGTTGTTCGCGCGTCGCACCGTGGTTTATTCCGGCGACAAACTCATCGGCGAAGTTCAATTCCTCAAACCCATCTTTGAACGCTCTGTAAAATTCGTGAAGCCTGCCATCAAGATGACCAGCAAGGACAGATACTATCTCCAGATCGCCAACGCCTCCGACATCACCTACGAACTGGAACGCGTCGGCGAATCGGCGGACATCACCACGCCCAAGTCATTGCGGCTCGCGGGCAACAAGACGGTGTTGTTCGAGGTGAAAGCGAAAGCGAACGCCGCCAACGGCACGAAGCAAATCACCGCGACCTATCGCGTGACGAATCTGCTCGTCGGCCCGGATGAACCGCTCACAGTGACGTTGTCATTCGAGGTCAACTTCGCCTTGTGAAGTAAAAAACAGCACCTCCCCTGGTTTCTAAACAGGCTCTAACGGAG
This sequence comes from Verrucomicrobiota bacterium, assembly GCA_031384405.1. Classification (GTDB taxonomy): domain Bacteria; phylum Verrucomicrobiota; class Verrucomicrobiia; order Limisphaerales; family JADLHS01; genus JADLHS01. Next base: position 6,441 of record JANNAO010000220.1, read on the forward strand.
CGAGCGGCTGGCGTTTGTAGGTCTTCCACTCTTGCTGGTGCTTCAACAGGTCTGCGCGTTCGGCATCACCGATCTCTGGCTGGTTTAGGCGGTGCATCAACGCGGCGATTTGCTGATCAACGAATTGGTTCCGCAATCGCAACGTGATGTCCGCGAGCTGCTGATCGGGATTCGGGAGCGGGTGCTTGTCTGAAATACATTCCGTGATGAGCGAGCGCGTCTGGCTGCTCTCGTAGTCGTCTAGGAACGCGCCGATGTTGCGCCATTTAGTTTCGCGGTGCGCTTTCATCCGTCGCGCGGTGATGTCTTTGACGAGCGGGTGTTGAATCCAATCCGCGTCCAGATGCGCGACGAGCCACGCCAGACCTTCATCGTGGCGCAACACAAGTTTCAGCAGCCACAACTCATGAGTGGTCGGACGAGGGATGGCTTCCTCGGTTTCCGTTTCGGTGGCGGCGGAGTCGTAATACTCATCGTCCGGCTCTGCGGCGACATATTCAGTCTTCGTCTTGCTGAATTCCTTTCGCGTGGCTTCAGGCGTGACGCCGATCCGGAGCGCGGTCTTCTGCGCGTATTTATCAATCAGCACGGGGTTGCCCGTCTTGCGGACGGCTTCGGACATTTCTTTCACCACGGTCAATCGGCCTTTGTCCGTGGTGATGTCGTTCGTGGTGCAAAGTCGCTTGAGGTAGTAATCAAAAAAGCCGTCAGCGTTTTTGATCAACTCACGGAACGCCTCGCCGCCGTGCGCTTTGATGAAACTGTCCGGGTCATGCGGTGACGGCACCACCGCAACGCGCACGGCCAAGGCCGACGCAAGCAAGCTGTCGAGTGAGCGGACTGTGGCTTTTTGCCCGGCGTTGTCGGAATCGAAGCACAACACGACTTCATCCGTGTAACGCTTGATGATGCGCGCGTGTTGATCGGTGAACGCCGTGCCCTGCGGCGCGACGATGTTTTGCACGCCGCCCATGAAGCACGCGATGGAATCAAGCTGTCCTTCGCACACGATGGCGAATCCGGCGTCGAGAATGGCGCGCTTGGATTTATCGAGCGCGAAGAAGACTTTGCTCTTGGTGAAGATGGGCGTCTCCGGCGAGTTGACGTACTTGGCCGTCTTTTCGTCTCCAGCCAAAATGCGTCCGCTGAAACCGATGACGCGGCCTTGCTCATCGCAGATGGGAAACATGAGCCGTCCGCGAAAGCGGTCATAGTATCGCCCTGTTTCTTCCTTCTTGATGATGAGTCCGGCTTTCTCGACGGTGGCGAGATCGAAGCCCTTGCTCGTGGCCCAATTCACCGTGTCGTCCCAAGCCTCCGGCGCCGCACCGATGCGGAAGAGTTTGATGCCTTCCTCGGACACGCCGCGTTTGGTCAGGTAATCTCTCGCGAGCTGACCAGCGGCTTCGTTCGCGAGGCAACTTTGCCAGCGTGTCGTGAGTTGGTCATGAATCTGGAGCAGTTGATCCTTGATGTGCCGGGCTTCTTGCGTGGCGGGATTGTTATCCATCTCCAACGGAATCTTCGCGCGATCCGCGAGCCGCCGCACCGCGTCCACGAAACCGATGTTCTCGTATTCTTTGACGAACGTGAACACATCGCCGCCTTTGTGACAGCCGAAGCAATGGAAGATTTGCTTGTGCGGATTGACGTTGAAGCTGGGGGATTTCTCTTTGTGAAACGGGCAGAGCGCGGTGAAGTTTCCGCCCGCGCGTTTCAACGGCAAATAGCCGCCAATGACATCCACGATATCGTTGGCGGCCCGGATACGGTCGAGAGTATTATCGGAAATCAAACCGGCCACGCGGCCATGTTAAACGGACGTGCGTTCAGGGCAACGCGTAATCGCGCTGCTTGCCGGTCTTGGGAGCGGGTTTGCTTTCCGATGAACCCGACGCTGTCTGGCTTGAACCCGTGGCGGGCGTAGGTTTGATGAAGAGGAAGCTGATGTGTTCCTTGGCTTGTTTGCCGAGGAACGATTCCCGGAAGACGCCGTCCTGGATCGAGGACAACGTCGGAAAGAAGTTGCTGCCGTAATTGTCGTTCTGAAACTTGTTCATCGCCTTGACTTCGGCGGTCGAATAATACCGCGCGTTCAATAACGCCAGCAATGCGAGCAGAATGCACAGGAAGCGCAACATCCCGGCGGGTTTGCCCAAGTGAAACTCGGCCTTGCCGAACATGTCGCTGCCTTTGAGTTTTTCGCCGACTGAACTGCCGATGAACACAAAAATCAGTGCCACGACTCCTGCAATCGCGGCGTAAGCGATGACGAACGACAGGAGTTGGCTCAACTGCGCCGTGGTGGAGAGCCACAAGCCGAGCGGTTCGTAAGCGATGGCGGCCACGATGACAATGCCGATCCATTTGAGGACGGCGAGGGATTCTTGAGACATGCCGTGCTTTTGGCCGCGTTTGTAGCCGACAAGCAGCGTGAGGAACACGACGACGTCAAACCAGTTAAAAGGCATTTGTCCGCTAAAGTTCATAATCAGTATGGGTCTCCGCCATGTTGTGCGGATTTCCTTGCCCCAAACCTAGCCAGACGTATGCCAGCGGTGTTAACCAGGATTTGCCACCAGCCAGTAACGGATCGCTTGCGCCTGTGGATTACGCGGATCCAGCTTCAACACGTTCCCGTAATGCTTTCGGGCGCGGCTCACGTCCCGAAGTTGTTCCGCGTAGAGATTGCCCAAAGTCAGGTGTCCTCGTGCCTCATCTGGATGCAGTGCCAACAGCTTCTCCAACTCGTCCGCCGCATCCTGAAACCGTCCTTCCGCTTTGAGCGTCAACGCAAGGTTGTATCGCGCATCCGCAGAATCGGGGCGGATGGTGATGGCTTTTTCCCAAGCACCCGCCGCCACTTTGAAGCTGCGCGATTCAAACGCCGCCAACCCCAGGCAATACTGCGCCTCGAAATAATTCTCATCCAGCAACGTCGCGCGTTTGTAGGACTGCAACGCCTCGGCCAGTTTTCCGGCGCGCTGAAATTGTTGGCCTGTGGCGAGTGTTTGCTCGGCTAATTTGCGGTCACTGGGTTTCAACGCAGGTTGAGTGGGCGCGATGTTGGTGGAGAGATTTACGGCGGCTGAGGTGGGCGCATTTGTTTTCGCGTCGCGCTTGAAGGGATTCAGCTTGCTCAACAAACTTTTCTGCTCCGGCTTGGTTTCTTTCGTTGGAGCAGTTGCACGAGTCACATGGGTCGTATGAGTCGCATTAGTCCCATTCCCCGCCGCCCTGATGACCGGCTCCGGCGCGAGCTTCACGACTTCCGGCGCGGGCGTCGGCGCGGTTTTCGTGGGGCGCACCGTGGGTGGGAGCGTGGTCGCCGCAGGCTTCGGCGCGTTGGTTTGGGGAGCGGGCTTCGGGATCACGGCGGCAATGGGGCGCGCGGTATTTGTGTTGGTCGTGGCGGCGGTTGGCTGAGTTGGGCGCGGTTGCGCGGGTGCCGATGGCGCAGGCTCAAGCGACTTCGCAATCGCGCTCACGGCGTTCCAATCCGCATCGCGCGGTTGCAACGCCAGATACTCCCGATACCGCTTCAACGCTTCCGGTCGGTCGTTCAACTGATGATGCAACACCGTGGCGAGATTCAACAACGCCGGGCGATAATCCGCCTGCTGCTTCAACGCTTTCGTGAACGACTCCGCCGCGTCGCGCGGACGATTCAGTTGCGCGGCAACCATTCCCAGCGCGTTCAATGCCTCCACATCAGTCGCACTGATTTTCAACGCCTCGCGAAAACTTCTCTCCGCTCCAGCGAGATCGCGCGTCCGCATCTGCGCCGAGCCGAGCTTGATGAAACCTTCGATGACATTCGGACGGCGCATCGTGTAGGCGGTGAACTCAGTCTTCGCCGCATCGGGTCTGTTTTGATCCAACAGGACGCAGCCGAGGTTGAATCGCGCTTCGAGCAGCTCACGGTCGAATCGCAATGCCTGCGAATACGCCTCCACCGCGCTCGTCAACAGACCCGCCCGATGATACGCCACGCCCAGATAATTCCAAGCCGCTGCGTTGGTCTGCATCAACGTCGTGGCCGTCTTGAGTTCCGCGATGGCTTCGTCCGTTTTGCCCGCGTCCAACATTTTTTTACCCTCCATCAGTGCCGCCGGGCCGGGCGGCGAACAGGCGGTGATGAAGGCTGCGGCGACGAGCAGAGAAAACAATCCCGTTGCGACCCGATTTTTTGTGGCGACCATAGCGGCTCGTGTTAGCATCCGCGCCCTGAAGTGTCAAGAAACGCACCCATCACAGATCAGTTGAACTCGCCTCCGCTAGAGGGGACGTGGGAAACTTTCAACATTCAACATTCAACATTCAACGCTCAAGCAGGACGCAGCTCGCCCGCCCTTGGAAGTTGGGCGTTGAATGTTGAATGTTCAATGTTCCCCTTTCTGTTCACCCTTTTCGTTTTGCTTCCTCAACTCCTCGTCGCGCAACCATCCGACTTCGCTCAACCCACCAACACCGCGCACGTCGTCATCGTTGAGGACGCCCACGCCACGGAGGCGTTTCGTCCGATTGACGACCGCGTCCAAAACATGGTGCGACGCGGCATCACGCGGTTGACTGGGAAAAATGATTCGCGCGAAGCGTGGCTCAGTCTTTTCAGCACGCAGGATGTCATCGGATTAAAAGTGAGTTCCAAGCCCGGCGCCAACAGCGGCACGCGTCCCGCCGTCGTTGCGTCAGTGGTGCGTGGATTGATCGCCGCCGGAGTTCCCTCGCAACAGATCATCATCTGGGATCGTCACGAAGCCACCCTGCGCGATGCGGGCTTCATGTCGCTCGCAGAAGAATTGCGCGTGCGTTGCGCGGCGGCGACTGCGGCGGGCTGGGATGAAACCAACGCCTACGACACGCCGCTCATCGGGAATCCTGTTTATGGCGATCTGGAGTTCGAGAAAAAAGGCGACGGCGTGGGCCGCAAATCTCACGTCAGCAAACTCATCACAAGCGAGTTCACCAAGATCATCAGCATCACGCCGATGTTGAATCACGCCTCGGCTGGGGTTTGCGGTCATCTCTACGGACTCGCGATGGACAGCGTGGACAACATCCTGCGTTTCGACGGCGATCCTGGACGGCTCGCGCAAGCTGTGCCGGAAATTTGCGCGTTGCCTGTGCTGGGTGATCGTGTGGCGTTGAACATCACCGACGCGCTCATCTGCCAATACGAAGGCGGCCAGAAAGGGTTGCTTCATTACTCAACGATGTTGAATCAACTTCGTTTCAGCCGTGACCCCGTCGCGCTTGATGTTCTTTCCATCAAGGAACTGGATGCGCAACGGCGCAAGGGGAAATCGCCCAACTTCAGACCGAACGTGGAGTTGTATCGCAACGCCGCGCTGCTGGAACTTGGCGTCGCCGATCCGGCGCAGATCAAGGTCGAAATCGTGCGCTGAAATTTCATCGTGAATCAAACCCCAGCCAGCACACCGGCGTCCCGCCGTAGCCGCGCCATCACGATGCTGCTTCTGGCGACCACGTTTTGGGCATCGAGCTTTCCGCTGATGAAATCGCTCGCGCTGGAGCAGCAGAAACTTCTGCCGGATGCCAGCACCTGGTTCTTCACGTCTCTCGGCGTGATGTATCGGTTCGGAGCAGCGGGCATCCTGCTTGCGGTGTTCCTGCGTCGAGACCTGTTGAAAATCTCCCGCCTCGAACTGGAACAAGGCATCGGTCTCGCGATCTTCGGCGTCGGCGGCATCCTGTTTCAGATGGATGGACTGGCCTACACCGCCGCGTCCACCTCTGCCTTTCTCACGCAATGCTACGTGGTGTTCATCCCGGTCTGGGTGGCGATAGTTCACCGAAATCGTCCCGCGCCGAAAGTGACCGTGAGCATCGTGCTGGTGATGATCGGCCTCGCGATTCTGGCCGGGCTGGATTTCAACTCGTTGAAGCTCGGTCGCGGCGAAACCGAAACGCTGATCGCGTCGCTGTTGTTCGCAGGTCAAATCCTCTGGTTGGAACGTCCGCGCTATGCCGCGAACGATCCGCTCCGGTTTTCGTTCGTGATGTTCATGCTGATGGCGTTGCTGTGTGTGCCGGGCGTGTGGCTGACCGCGCCGAGTGCTGGAGCTTGTTGGCAGGCGTATTCGTCAGCGGCCACATGGGGTTTTCTCGCGACGCTGGTGATCGTCTGCACGCTGGGCGGCTATCTGTTCATGAACCGCTGGCAGCGCGACGTGACGGCGACGGAAGCGGGCCTCATCTATTGTGTCGAACCGGTGTTGACCAGCATGCTGGCGTTGTTTCTGCCCGCGTGGATTTCGGTTTGGGCGAACATCAACTACTCGAACGAGACGCTCACCGCGCGGTTGCTGATCGGCGGCGGACTCGTCATGGCGGCGAATGTGTTGTTGCAGCGGAGATGAGTTTCCATCCGCTTTCAGCCACACCCGGCTCTTACGGGTGCGATTCAAAGTGACGGTCAGGTGGTGGAACGCCTCGCGCTGCGAGGCGTAGCGCCGCGTACAGCGGCGCAATGCCTTATCGCCCGATTCCGCCCGCTCTACGCGGGCGGAGTTCTCGCAGCGCGAGAACCCCCACCACAAATGCCGACCGTCACTTTGAATCGCACCTAGCTCTCACTCAAAACTTGGAACTTATTTCCCCAGCCCATAACCTCATCCCATGTCGCGCGATTACGTTCTGAAACCATTTCAAGCTGAAGTCCACCTTCAGATTGATTACGCGCGCGAACTCAATCCCCAACAATGCGCCGCCGTCACCGCGCCGCCCGGCCCTGCCCTTGTCATCGCCGGTGCAGGTTCGGGCAAGACCCGCACGCTCACCTATCGCGTCGCCTATCTGCTCGAACAAGGCATCCCGCCTGATCGCATCCTGCTGCTGACGTTCACGAACAAAGCCGCCGGCGAAATGATGCGGCGCGTCAACGATCTGCTCGGTCAGGAGTTGAACAATCTTTGGGGCGGCACGTTTCACTCCATCGGCAATCGCGTCCTTCGCACTCACGCCCAACTGCTCGGCTACGGGCGCGATTTCACCATCATGGATCGCGAGGACGCCAAGCATCTCATCAGCACTTGCATCGCCGAGGCGGACATTGATGTGAAGGCCACGCGCTTTCCAAAGGCGGAAGTGTGCGGCGATATTTTTTCGCTCGCGGTCAACAAGCAGAAGTCCGTCGCGGAAATTCTCGGCACGGAATACGGCTACTTCGACACACTCGCGCCGCAGATCGAGGACGTTTGCAAGCGTTACGTCGCCCGCAAACTCGCTACCAACGCGATGGACTTTGACGACCTGCTCGTGCTCTGGTTCAAGTTGCTGCAAGAACATGCTGACGTGCGCGAGCTGTATCAGCGGAGATTTCAGTTCATCCTCGTGGACGAGTATCAGGACACGAACAAGCTCCAGAGCGACCTAATTGATCTCCTTGGCGAACGCACCAAGAACGTGATGGTGGTCGGCGACGACGCGCAAAGCATCTACGCCTGGCGCGGCGCGAATTTTCAGAACATCCTCAGATTCCCTGAGCGTTATCCCGGTTCAATAACCTACAAGATCGAGACGAACTATCGCAGCACTCCGGAAATCCTGACCGTGGCCAATGCCGCCATCGCCGCGAACGTGGCGCAGTTCGCCAAGGAACTCGCCCCTGCGCGCAAGTCCGGCATGAAACCCGTGCTCGTGGCCTGCCAGGATGCCGCGCAACAAGCCGCGTTCGTGGCGCAACGCGCGTTGCAACTCCGCGACGAAGGCATCGCCTTGAACAACATGGCGGTGCTGTATCGCTCGCACTTTCACGCGCTGGAACTGCAACTCGAACTCACGCGTCGCAACA
>JANNAO010000225.1:0-14901 GCA_031384405.1 Verrucomicrobiota bacterium
GAATCAGCCCGTCGCCCAAGGTCGAGGAGTTCACGGCCAAGGAGGATGAGAAGTTTGCGCCGTATCTGTTCATGGTGATCCATGCGGTGGATTACAGCCGGAAGGACGGCGTGTTTGGCACGAGCGAGTTGAATTTCTTCCTCGGCAAAAACTTTCTCGTCACGTATCACGACGGCCCGCTGCGCAGCGTCACTCAAACCGAAGAACGCGCGGTCACGGGCACGATGCACATTGCGCGTGCGCCGGATAGGGTCGCACACACGTTGCTGGATGCCATCGTGGACAACTACAAGCCTGCGTTGGAGGAGCTTTCCATGGAGATCGCGGAACTAGAGCAACAGGCGTTGCAACATCCGTCCAAGGAAACGTTGAACAAGATTCTCCAGATCAAAAAGGAAGTGATGCACCTGCGGCAGATCATCAGTCCGCAACGTGAAGTGCTGGCGCGGTTCGCACGGGGTGAATTCAAACTCATCCGCCCGCATCTCGTGCCTTACTATCGCAATGTCTATGACGGGTTGTTCCAGATTTCGGAACTGGCGCAGGGCTACACAGATTCGCTCACAGGCATTCTCCAAGTTTATCTGAGCATGTCGTCGAATCGCACGGGTGAAGTCGTGAAGGCGCTGACGTTGATCACGATTCTTTCCACACCGGCGACGATCATCGCGAGTTGGTACGGCATGAATTTCAAGCAGGACATGCACGAACTGGACTGGTCGCATGGTTACGCGTTTGCGTTTGGTGTCACGGCGTTCACTACGCTGGTCACGTATTGGTTTTTGCGGCGGCGAAAGTGGTTTTGAGCGAGGAAAAGGGAAAGTTTTTTAATGAGGAAGCCAGGAAACCAAGAAAAGACAGGAAAACAATTCCTGCATTCCTGCATTCCTTATTCGTTTGGATTCGGTGGTGGCTTTAACTCTTTGTGTCTCCTGCCCGCAAGTTATCGGGGTTGCGTAGAATCCGAACGAACGAATCAGGCGCACAGAAAATCTCCGACCGTCTTCTGCATGTTGGCGTTCGTTCCGGGCGGCAAGGATGCCGCCCTTTACGTCAGGCAAGGATGCCTGACGCCACCCGGCTTCGGAGTTCGGGTTGAAGCTCAACAAACTCGTCACTCGTAATCATGGCGGCGGCGAAATCCAACTTCCTCGACAAGGTTCTTGGCCGCATCGGACGGCTGGATGCCGAAGGGTTGCAAACCGTGGTTCAACGACTCGCGCGTGAGCGGGCGTTGTTGGAAACGCTATTCAACATCATCGAAGACGGCGTGCTGGTGGTGGATGAAAGCGGGCAGGTGGTTTATTTCAATCAAGCGGTCACCAAGCTGATCGGTCTGCAATCCAACGCCGAAGGCCAGCATCTCAGCGACATTTTGCCGGAAGTGGATTGGAAAAAAATCTCACGCTTCGACAAGGACGGAGGGCAACACGTCGTGCGTCACGAGTTCGAGGTGGAATATCCGCGCCCGCGCTTTCTGCGGCTTTACGCGGCGCCGTTGGATGGAGAGCAAGTGGGCAGTTCAGGCGTTGCGTTGATCTTGCACGATGCGACCGAGGCGCGGCAGAAGACGTTTGACGCCATCGAGAGCGAGCGCGTGCAGGCGTTGACGTTGCTCGCCGCGAGTGTGGCGCATGAGATCGGAAATCCACTCAACGCGCTGCACATCCATCTGCAATTGATGGAGCGCGAGGTGAAGAAGCTCAGGGCCGGGACAACGCGGGAGAATTTGAGTTCCCGCAATCGCACTCAGGTTTTATCGAGCAACGGAGACACGACGGAAGTCGCAGACAAGTTGGAACAATATCTCTCGGTCGCAAAGGGCGAGATCAACCGGCTCGACTACATCGTGACGCAGTTTTTGCAGGCGATCCGACCGGCACCGTTACAGCTCAAGACGGTTTCGTTGAACGAAGTCGTGGAGCGCACGCTCGAATTGCTGCGCCCCGAACTGGATAATCGCGGCGTCACGATCAAGACGAAGCTTGCGCGGCAGTTGCCACCGACGCCGATGGATCCGACACAGGCGCAGCAGGCGTTGTTGAATCTGATGAAGAACGCGATGCAGGCGATGACCAAAGGCGGCACGCTCACGTTGCAGACTGGTGAGAACAACGACGCCGTCTGGGTCAGTGTGGGCGACACCGGTGGTGGGATTCCTCAGGAACAGATCAACCGAATCTTCGAGCCGTTTTATACGACGAAGAAAAAAGGAACGGGTCTGGGGTTGATGATCGTTCAACGCATCGTGCGCGCGCACAACGGCGGCATCGAACTGGACAGTCATGTGGGTCGTGGCACGACGTTCCGGGTTTGGTTTCCGTTGAAGGATAAGAAACCGCGCCTTTTGGGAGCACCGACAACAAAATGAAAGTTGCAAGTTACAGGTTGAAAGTTGCAGGTTCAGCGGCGTTCGCGCGTCAACAACTTGCAACCTGCACCTTTCAATCTGCACCTGACGCAACAGAAGAATGAAACCGACTTTGCTCATAGTAGATGACGAGAAGCCGACGCGCGAAGGATTGCGCGCCGCGCTGGAAGAGCGTTTCGACGTGTATCTCGCCGAGGACGGCAAGAGCGCGATGGACTTGCTCGAAAGCGAAAGCTTCGACGTGATGCTCACGGATTTCCAGATGCCAAACGAGGATGGGATGAAATTGATCGGGCGCGCGAAGTCACTTTCCAAACCGCCGATCTGCATCCTGATGACGGCTTACGGTTCAGAGGAACTTGCCGTGGACGCAATGAAACACGGCGCGGATGATTACATCGCGAAGGGCAGGTTGCAGATTGATGAACTTGAGATGCGGATCGCGCGCGCGGTGCGGACGGAGAAGTTGGAGACGGAGAATGTCTCGCTCCGCAAGCAACTCGACTCGAAGTTCGGGATGGAAAACATCGTGGGCGAATCGTCCGTGATGCGGGAGGTTTTCGATGTTGTGCAACAAGTCGCGCAATCGCGGGCGACGGTTTTGATCCTCGGCGAAAGTGGCACGGGCAAGGAGATGGTCGCGAAAGCCGTCCATCAACTCAGTCCACGCGCCAAGCAGCCGATGGTGTCGGTGCATTGCGCGGCGTTGTCGGCCACGCTGCTTGAGAGTGAACTTTTTGGCCACGAGCGCGGCGCGTTCACCGGAGCGCATGAGCGGCGCATCGGAAGATTTGAGCAAGCGCAGGGCGGGACGTTGTTCCTGGACGAGATCGGAGAGATTGATGCAGCGTTGCAGATCAAGCTGCTGAGGTTTCTCGGCGAGCGAACGTTCGAGCGCGTTGGGTCGAACAAAACTCTCACGGCGGATGTTCGTGTGGTCGCCGCAACGAACAAGGATTTGGAAGCGATGGTGAAGGCGGGAACGTTCCGCGAAGATTTATATTTCCGGCTGAAGATCGTGGAGCTTTATCTGCCGCCGTTGCGGGATCGCATGGAGGATGTGCCGTTGCTTGCGAAAAGTTTTCTGCGCGAGTTCGCCAAGGAGAACGCGAAGTCCGTGGCGGATTTCACTGCGGACGCGCTGGAAATGCTGTTGAATCATCGTTGGCCCGGCAACGTGCGCGAGCTGCGCTCCGCCATCGAGAGCGCGGTGGTGATGTGTCGTGGCGAGCGGATTTCAGCGCGCGACCTGCCGCGCACGGTGCGTTCAGAGATGTCGCCATCGAACGATTCAAGCCGGTTGCTGGCGAAGAATGACTTGACCGTGAAGGAGGCTGAGAAACAATTGATTATTCGCGCTTTGAAAGAAACCAACGGAAATCGCACACTGGCCGCCAAGAAAATCGGAATGCCGCGCCGGACGTTTCATCGGAAGTTGCACACGTATCACTTGGAAGGATTTTAATTTATGCCGTCAATACAAGACCTGGTTCACAAGTTCGAGGAAAAGGGCAGTGCCGGAATGCGGATCGTGTTCGTGGCACTGATCACGTTCGCGCTGCTGATCTGCTACAACTGGCGCGCGTATCGCAACATGGGTTCAGCGGAAGCGATGGACGCGGCGCAGGTGGGGAGAAACATCGCCGAGGGCAACGGTTTCAAGACTCAATTCATCCGGCCGTTCAGTGTTTATCTCGTCAAGAATCACAACCAGGCCAGACTCACAGCCACGGAAACCAACGCGCGCCCGGACTACGCGCAGCTAAAAGGAATGCACCCCGATCTGGCGAATCCGCCGGTGTATCCGCTCGTGTTGGGTGGGTTGATGAAGGTGCTGCCGTTCAAGCATGAGGTGAATGTGAAGGATGCGTTCTGGAGTATTCCCGCGATGAACCCGACGCCGGCGGCTCCTCGACAATTCTGGCGTTACCAACCGGATTTCCTCATCGGATTGTTCAACCAAGTGTTGTTGATCCTCGTGGCGGTGATGACGTTCTTTCTCGCGCGACGGCTGTTCGATTCGAGCGTGGCGTGGATGTCGTTCGTGCTGGTTTTGTTTTGCGAACTGCTCTGGCAATTCAGCGTGTCGGGACTTTCCACCATGCTGTTGATGGTGATTTTCATGGGGCTGATCTGGTGTTTGGTGTGGATCGAAAGCGAGGAGCGCGAACCGGTTTGGGGACATCGCGCGCAGACCTGGCTCGCTATCGCCATCGGGTTGTTGATGGGCATCGGCATGTTGACGCGCTATTCGTTCGGCTGGTTGATCATCCCCGTGCTGATCTTCTTGGGAATCTTCTGCGCGATCCGGCGCAACCAGATTTTGATCATCGCCTCCGCCGTGTTCCTGCTGGTCATCACGCCGTGGATCATGCGGAACATCTCGGTGAGCGGAACGCCGCTGGGGACGGCGGGCTATGCGCTGGTGGAGGGAACAGTTCTTTTTCCTGACAACAAACTGGAACGTTCGCTCGAACCCAACTTCCGTTCACTGGGGTTGAAACCGTTTCTCTACAAACTCAGCACCAACTCGCGAGCCATCCTTCAAGATGAATTGCCCAAGCTCGGCGGGAGTTGGGTCACGGCGTTGTTCCTCGCAGGACTGCTGTTGAGTTATCGCAACCCTGCGCTCGTGCGGCTGCGATATTTCCTGCTCGCGTCGCTGCTCGTGTTGTTCTTCATCCAAGCGATGGGGCGAACGCATCTGACCGGAGATTCGCCCGTGTTGAACTCCGAGAATCTCCTCATCATTCTCGTGCCCGTCATCTTCATCTTCGGCGCGGGACTGTTCAATGCGTTGCTGGATCAGGTCAATCTCAGGATCCGCGAATTCCGGCTCGCCATCGTCGTCGTGTTTGGAATCGTGATGTGTCTGCCTATGGCGTTCATCTTCATGCCGCCACGAGCCAAGCCGCTGGTGTATCCGCCGTATTATCCGCCCGCCATTCAGCAGACGTGCAATTGGATGAAGCCGACCGAACTGATGATGAGCGACATCCCGTGGGCAATGGCGTGGTACGGCAACCGCCAGTGCATCTGGCTCACCGCGAATGCCGAGTCACAATTCTACGCCGTGCATGATTTCATGAAACCGGTGAAGGGGCTTTACCTCACGCCTGAGACGACGGACAGCCGTTTCCTCTCGGAATGGGTGCGGGCGGGTGAACACAGTTGGGCGGCGTTCGTGTTGGAATTCATCATTCGCAGACAGGTCTCGGTCAAATTTCCACTGCAACGAGCACCAGATGGTTTCGCGCCAGAACAACTCTTCCTGTCCGACTACGACCGTTGGAAGACGGAAGCCACAGGCATTATCGCTCCGCTAAAAGACGAGGAAGCTCCCAAGCCGGAAGAGAAGACTTCTGAAAAGTCAGCCGATAAACCTGCGGAATCGAAGTAGGCGGGTCGCGGTCTGATGGCAGTTGAGTTTCATCAACTGCCTGTAATAACCGGGGCAAATCATGGCAGTCGGATAAACCAAGGCAGAATTTTGCTAGGGTCCGATTTGTCCTGGTCCGTGAAATTCGTGTCTGGTTTCTTTGGAGGCAGATGTTCGCGTTGATCGCGTCGCCCTTCTTTTTTCTTCACATTAAACCCGCCGCGAATATCATCCCGCGCATCCGGCAAAACCACCGGATCAAACTTTTTTTGAATGAACAACAAACCGCCCGTCGCCTGATCACACCCAATGGAAAAGCTCACTGAAGGCGTCCACAAGTTCCGCACTGACGAGTTCGGGAACTACCGGAAGCTGTTCCGCAAACTCTCGCAGGAAGGGCAGAACCCGCACACGCTGTTCATCACCTGCTCGGATTCGCGTGTCCTCGCCGAACTCATCACGCAAAGCAAACCCGGCGATCTGTTCGTCGTCAAAAACGTCGGCAACATCGTTCCGCCATCGAGCGTTGTTGGCACGACCAATTCGACCGCTGCCGCCATCGAGTTCGCCGTGGAATCGTTGCGGGTGAGCGACATCGTCGTCTGCGGTCACACGCAATGCGGCGCGATGGATGCCCTGCTTCGGGGACTGCCCGCGCCAGCCACCCAGCCGCATCTCCACGAATGGCTCGCGCTCGCCGCGCCAGTGCGACAGGTTTTGCAGACGGAATACACGCACTTGCGAAGTCATCAAGAACAGGTCACTGCGGCGGGTGAAGAAAACGTTCTGTTCGCATTGGAAAACCTTCAAACGTATCCCTGCGTGCAACAACGGTTGGCCGACGGCTCGCTGCGATTGCACGGTTGGTTCTTCGTCATTGCGACAGCAGAACTGTTCGCCTTCGATCCCGATTCAAAACAATTTCTCCCGCTCGGCATGGACAAACCATGAGCGTTGGATTCAGTCGAAATCGGATTCACAACACAAAACTCAGAGACACATTCGTAATTCAGCCTTGAATTGAGTCTCGCATTCAGGCGAAATGCATCTACGGCGTTATGGAACTAGCTGACATTCTCACCAAAGACCAAATCCTCACGGATTTGCAGGCCGCCGACCGTTGGCAGGCGATTGATGAACTCATCAACAACCTCGTGGCCACCGGAAAAATCCAGCCGCAACATCGCGAGTCCATCGCCGCAGTCGTCAAGAAGCGCGAAACTTCGATGAGCACCGGCATCGGATTCGGCATCGGCATCCCGCACGCCTCCACCGATCTGATCCCGGAAGTCGTCGGTGCGCTGGGTCGCTCGAAGAAGGGGATCAACTTCGACGCTCTCGACAATCAGCCGGTAAATCTCGTCATGCTTTTCCTCGTTCCCCAAGGTCAGTTTCAGAAACACCTCCACACGCTTGCCAACATCGCCAAGATTCTTCACAAAGCCGAATTCCGTCAGGCCCTCGAACAAGCTCCCGATGCCGAAGCGATGTTGCGTTCGATCAAAGATCAGGGGAAAAAGTAGTCCTCTGCCCGGCTTCTGCTTTGGTTTTATCCATTCGAGTTACGGTTGTAGAATTTGGGCAGGCGAATTTCTTTTCTGTGTCAACACTGCGGACTGACCCCTTTAGGCTTAATCTAAAATCAGGGACGCTTTCCTAACAAATCATCACTCCACTTCGGAGTTCGGGTTTAATTTTACCCCGAAGTTCAGACTATATCGTTTTTGAATTTTATTAACGTTTTCGCTCTTTTTCCAGAGCTTGTTTTCTTTCCTCTTCTAAACGCCATTTTTCATCCCATCGGAGTTCTTCTCCGTTGGCTATTTTTTCTGCGACTTGCTCGTGAAAGGTGGGGTCAGGCTTTTGAGGTCTTGAGCCATCGGGCTTTGGGCCAAGCGCAGATAAGAGAAATACGAATAAAATAACACCGACTATTGGCCCAATAATAATGATTTTTGCGTCACGTTCCATTCTATCCATAATTTTTTCCCTTTTGAATGATTTCTGAGAGTAATTTCTCACGTCCAAGAGAAATTGCAATTCTGTGGTAACTTTGCATCGACCAAAAATTTCGGTAGAGACGCCCGCGAACTCCTACAGCCCTGTCTGTTTTGATTGTGCCAAAAGCATTCCACCAGCGTTTTCCGTGATTACAGACGTCGCGAATATTTGCCGGATTTATGAATCCCCAAAACAAGTCGCGCGAAATTGTCATACGCGTAGCTGAGTCGAGATTGATTGATTGTAATTCATTCCAAGCCGACTCAAATATTTCCTGCGAAATTACGGCTACATCAATGTCGGCGGTCTTCGGATCAAAGGACTTTCCAATTTTTTCTGGAACGGGAGAGAACCCTAAGTGTGCACTGCCACACACAACTATCTGCATCGGATGCACTCTGATTTCAAATGCCAAAAAAAGTGCTTTTGCTACCTCATTTGTAAAAGCAACTTCTACATCTGGTGAAGCCCCGGAAAATACAGACGACTGTCCTGAATGAAAATAACGGTCAAGCATGTAATTCACGTCAAACGAACTGTTTGTTAGATCACGCTTATAGTCTGGATACGCCATATGACTCATTAGTAACGCGTATATTTTTCCTGTCAAAACAAGAAATGAATTATTCAGAACAAGTCTCTTTACTGATATAAAAAGGGGGCAGTCCTCACCATAGACTCAAGTTGAGTTTGGTTATCGGATTCATACATGTACATCCCGCTTTCGCTTTGCTTCATCTCAGCAAACCGTGCCGCCCCCGAAGATTGAAGGTGAAGTTTCTTGCAGAATTTTTCAGCACAGGCAGTTTTCTCGGCATGAAAACTATCCACGCGGTGTTTTACAATGACGGGGCTTGGTTCGTTGCCCGTTGTCTGGATTTGCCAGTGACCACGCAGGGCAAAACACTTGTTGCCGCAAAGAAAAATCTGGCCGAGGCCGTGGAACTGTATCTGGAAACTTGGGGCAGCACCAAATCGTTCAAGCCTTCCACGGAGGTTTATCTCACAAGCATGGAAGTGGCCGCATGAGCCGTCATCTGCCCGCTCTCCGGCAAGGATTTGATCCGCGCCTTGCGTAAATCAGGTTTCGTGGTGTTGCGCCAGAAGGGGAGTCACGTTTCTCTGGAAAAACGAACAGCAGCAGGTTATTGGCGGACGATTGTTCCGATGCACCGGGAAATCCGCCCAGGTACGTTGAGCGATATTCTGAATCAAACCGGACTTTCCAAGGAAGAATTGGCGGAATTGTTGTAATGGGACAGCGGTTAAAGTCGGGTGAGGCACTGTGCTGTTTGTCCCCGGAGCGCGGGTCGGTCCCCGCCCGCACCGCGCCGCCATTGCTACACGCACGGAATCATTTCACACACCTTTGTCTGTCCATACGCTGCGAGCGAGGGACCGCTCGCGCTCCGTGCGCGCCGTCGTCTGTCTGGCCAAGCCCGGCGCGCAGGGGACTGACGCGCCCTACCACCACACCCGATTGCCATCACCCGAGTTTAATCACATCCGCTTTCTCCTTTGGTTTTTATCCGCGCCCATCTGTATCATCCCGCTTTCGCTTTGCTTCAGCGCGGCAAGCCGTGGTTAAATGATTCCTGTGTTGCCGCATAAACAAATCGAGTCCCGTCTCCAAGAAGCCGTCCGTGCAGTTCTGCCCGACGCAGATGTCTCCGCCGTCCTCGTCCGCCCGTGTCCTGATCCGAAGTTTGGCGATTATCAATCCAACGCGCTCATGTCCGTGGCGAAAGCGCGCAAGATGAATCCCCGCCAACTCGCGACCAATGTCGTGGCAAAGCTCGACGTGAATGACTGGTGCGAGAAGGTGGAGATCGCTGGCGCAGGCTTCTTGAATTTCCGACTCAAGCCCGAAGTGCTGAACGCCACGTTGCAATCCGCCGCGCGTGGAGAGCATCTTTTTTTCAGCAAGGCCATCGCACCGCGCACCATCGTCGTGGACTTCAGTTCGCCCAACGTCGCCAAGCCGATGCACGTCGGTCACATCCGCTCCACCGGCATAGGCGATTCGATCCAACGCCTCCTGCGTTTGCTCGGCCATCACGTCATTTCGGACAATCACATCGGCGACTGGGGCACGCAGTTCGGTAAGTTGCTGCTCGGCTGGAAACAAATCCTGAATCGCCCGGCACTCGAACGCGATGCCATCGCCGAACTCGAACGCCTCTACAAAGTCATCAATGCCGAGTGCGATGCAACCCCTGCCCGGCTCGAAGAAGCCAAACAGGAGTTGGTGAAATTGCAAGCGGGCGACGCCGAAAACATTTCCATCTGGAAGGAAATGATCCGGCTCTCGCAAAAACAGTTCGACACGATTTACGGACGGCTCGGCGCGAAGTTCGATCACGCGCTCGGCGAAAGTTTTTACAATCCGCAACTCGGCGGAGTCGTCAGCGACCTGCTGGGGCGCGGCATCGCCCGCGAGAGCGAAGGCGCAGTCGGCGTGTTCAGCGATGGTTCGATGCCGCCCAAGGAAGACCCGTTCCTCGTCAATCGCGATGGCGAGTGGGTGGCCGATCCCGCGCTCGTTCGCAAGAGCGACGGCGGTTTCAATTACATGACCACCGATCTCGCCACGATTGATTACCGCATCAAAAATTGGTCGCCGCACGAGATTGTTTACGTCGTGGACGACCGCCAATCCGGTCATTTCAAGAAACTTTTCCTCGCGTTCGGTCGCTGGCAGCCCGACGCCACCAAACGTGTAAAACTCGTCCATGTCGGCTTCGGCAAAATTCTCGGCGAGGATGGCAAACCCTACAAAACGCGCAGCGGCGACACGGTGAAGTTGAGCGATTTGCTTGATGAAGCCGAGGAGCGCGCGTTCAAGGTGGTTTCCGAAAAGAGCACGGAGTTGACCGAAGCACAACGCCGCGAGATCGCCCGCGTCATCGGTTTGGGCGCGGTGAAATACGCTGACCTCCTGCCGAACCGCCAGAGCGATTACATTTTTAGTTGGGACAAGATGCTGGCGTTGAGCGGCAACACCGCGCCGTATCTGCAATACGCCTACGCGCGCATCAAAAGCATTTTCCGCAAGGCGGGGGAAACATCCAACATCCAACATCCAACATCCAACATCCAAGTTGCAGCCCCGCAGGAGATCGCGCTCGCCAAACATCTGCTCAACTTCGGCCTCGTGCTGGAAGCTGCAGCGGACGAATACCGCCCGAACTTCATCTGCACGTATCTCTACGAACTCGCCGGACACTTCACGACGTTCTACGAGAACTGTCCCGTGCTGAAACCCGAAGCCGCCGAGTTCCGCGCCAGCCGCCTGCAACTCTGCGATCTCACCGCGCGAGTGCTCAAGCAAGGTCTGGAAATCCTCGGCATCGAAGTCGTGGAGCAGATGTGAGCCGCAATCAATCGGAGAGTGAACGCCGCTGCCAAGGTAGCTCGCCACAGTCATTGAATTAAGGGTGGCTAGACGGAAGAACGCATTTGGGGTAAAGCCAAAACTCATAAACTCAAAAAGTTTGGGGTCTTCGGCTTCTATGAGTTTCTGAGTTTCGGCTTAACTCTTTTGGATTCTCGAAATGAATTTCCGAAAGACATCAGGATTTATCCGTGTCCAACCCTGCCAATCCGTGGTTAAACTTCGCCTCGCAACATGAGTAAAATCGTCGGCATTGATCTCGGCACAACCAACTCTCTCGTCGCCACGGTGGACAGCGGCATCCCGTATGTCATCGCGGACGCGGACGGGCGCAGGCTCACGCCGTCCGTGGTGCATTGGGCGTCGCTCGAAACCGAACCGCTCGTGGGCAACGCGGCGAATCGCGTGCGCGTGTTGAAGCCGGAGCAAACAGTTTATTCCGTTAAGCGATTCATCGGACGGCGAGGCGCGGAGATTTCAGAGACGGATAAACAGGTTTCGTTTCCCGTGACGACAGGCAGCAACGGCGGGGTGACGATCCCGATGTTCGGCAAAGAATTTTCGCCGGAAGAAGTTTCCGCCGAAGTGTTGAAGAAGTTGAAGCGCGATGCCGAAGCCGCACTCGGCGAATCCGTGACGCGCGCGGTCATCACGGTGCCAGCGTATTTCAACGACGCGCAACGCCACGCCACGAAGCGCGCCGGTGAACTTGCGGGCTTCACCGTCGAACGCATCATCAACGAACCCACGGCTGCCGCGCTCGCGTATGGCTTGGACAAGTTGAAGGAGAAATCGAAGATCGCGGTGTATGACTTGGGCGGCGGGACGTTT
This sequence comes from Verrucomicrobiota bacterium, assembly GCA_031384405.1. GTDB lineage: Bacteria > Verrucomicrobiota > Verrucomicrobiia > Limisphaerales > JADLHS01 > JADLHS01. The sequence continues at coordinate 11,977 of JANNAO010000225.1, forward strand.
GATCTTTCCATCCTCGAATTGAACGAAGGCGTGTTTCAGGTTCTTTCGACAAACGGAAACACGCGGCTCGGTGGAGATGATTTGGATCGCGCGCTGATGGAGTTTTTGGTGGGGAAAGCCAGTGCCCAAGTTAAATCGTTAAATGGTTACATGGTTAAATCGGATGGCCCTGATTTAGCAAATCACTCATTCACTGATTTAACCTCGCCCATCATCCTCGCCCGCCTCCGCGAAGCCGCTGAAGCCGCCAAGATCAAACTCTCCACTGAAACTGAAGTGGAGATCACGCTGCCTTTCCTCACGCCGGAGTTCAGCTTCAGCTACAAACTCACGCGCGCGGAATTGGAATCGCTCACGCGCGAAATCATTTTGCACACGCGACAACATTGTCTCCGCGCGCTGGCGGATGCGAAGTTGGACGCGAGCGATCTCGATCAAGTGATCCTCGTCGGTGGCCAGACGCGGATGCCATTGGTGCGACAACTTGTGAGCGACTGGTTTAATTGCGCAGAGTTCGAGGAGGAACGCGGCGGCATCCGGCTTGGCGAGGATTATCACAAGCGCAGCTGGCCGTTGCTCAACACTGGGCAGAATCCTGATGAAGCGGTGGCTCTCGGCGCGGCGATCCAGGCGGAGATTTTGAGCGGCGGATTCAAGAACATGTTGCTGCTCGACGTCACGCCGCTGTCGCTCGGGATCGAGACGTTCGGCGGATTGATGAACGTCATCATCCCGCGCAACTCGACGATTCCTGTGAAGGCGGGCGAGATGTTCACCACGGCGGTGGATCATCAGCGTTCGATGTTGATCCATGTGTTGCAGGGCGAACGCGAACGCGCGAAAGACAACTGGAGTCTGGGAAAGTTCACTTTGGAATTTGAATCCGCGCCTCGCGGCATCCCGCGTGTGGGCGTGCAATTCGAGATTGATGCGAATGGTATCTTGCATGTGCTGGCGCGCGATACGCGCACGGGCAAAGAAAAAGTAGTGGAGATGAAATCCGCCGTGGATGTGGACGACGCTGCGGTGACGAAGATGGTGGAGGAAAGCGTGGAGCACGCGTTCGATGATCTCGCGACGCGGCGTTGGGTGGAGGCGAAGTTAAAGGCAGACGCGCTGCTGTCCGCCACGCGCAAAGGTGTGGCAGGTTGCGCGAGTGAACTTGATGCTGGGTACGCGGGTGAGATCGAGGCGGTGTTGAAGACGGTTGAATCCGCACTCGCAACTGAAACCATCGCGACCGGCTCAGGCGATCTGAAACAACTTCAAGCCGCGTGCGCGACGTTGGACGAAGTCACAAAGCCGCTGGCGGAGTTGCTGATGGATCGAGCGATGGAGGCGATGTTGCGAAAGCGCGGGGCAATCACCTGAGCGCGTCATGGCGGAATCCACTCCCTCCCTCCAGCGGATGGGGAGTGGGTTGGGGCACCGCCATTGAATTCGCGATGAAGGGAGCGCAATCCCAGCCCCGTAGGGGCGACATGTTTGTAGATACCGCTCGCAAGAAGACAAAGCTCCGTAGGAGCGACATCATCCCGTATATGCCGCCCCTACGGGGCTTTGGCATTTGCGCGTGGCGTTTCTATAAATATGCCACTCCTACGGAGTTCACCGAAACACGGCATAGTCATTCCAAAGACCTTCTTTCTAATTCAATGGCTGTGGTGGGTTGGGGTGAGGGACAAAACCGCCGCCGCCTGCAACCCGTCCACGAGGAACTAATCCGCAGACGCATCCGGGAGAAGTTTCCAGAGGCGGGAGTTTGAGGCGGGTGAAAAGTTGTAGCCTATTTCGGTATAAGCATACGGTCACTCATACACAAGTGCGACTGCCTTCCAGACAGACTTATTTCCACTGCGCCCAAATAGATTGAAGGTGTAACCAGTGCCCTGACTCGGAGACGTGATGATGGCGTTCGCACCCATTCTTTTGGCTTTCGTGAGCAACGCCTTCAGAGCCTGTGCATCTGCACCGCTCCAAGTGTTGCATGATATCTCTGCAATCTCCTTGTATGCCTTGTTCGGCTTGTTGCCCTCTCGGAAAACCTCAACCGAAGTGGTAGGCTGGCGCTTCGTGTCGTCAATCATAACTGCGCGGGGCGACGCGCAGCCGGCCAAAAATACGGACAGAAGCAATGCTGCGATGGTTACGTGTTTCATTGTTGGATATTCCGTTCTTTTGATGTCGAGTGCCTAACTAGGCTTCGCGTGTTGCAGCCTGTCTCGGTTCATGCGGGCGACTGTATTCCCGTCATAAATTCCTGTCCAGAATGGATTCTGATTCCGTCCCTTCGGGACGAACGCCACCAGACAACTCCTACTGCCCCGCGTAATAATCATCCACTTTCTTGGAAACATCCTTGTAGCCGATGTCGGATTCGTAGATGAGCTTGAACTGTTCGATAGCGTCTTCCTTTTTCGCCATCGTCTCGAACACGCAGCCGAGTTGGTAGATCAATTCCTTCTTCTCCTCGTCGAACGTCAGCTTTTCTTTGATGGCGCTTTGCAGCGTCTTGGCGGCGAGATCGTTCATCTTCCGCTTGGCGAAACACTGCGCTAGTCCGCTCATGGCGGCGATGCGCTTGCTCGGATAGCTCTGGGCCTTTTGAAATTCTGAGATCGCCTCGCTGATCTTGCCGGATTGAAAAAACAGCGTGCCAAGCTCGAACCGGAACGCGAGGTCGGTGGGATATTTCTCCACGCGCTTCTGGCATTCGCTCAACTGGAACGCGAGCTTCTCCGCGTTCAACACTGCCATTTTATCCGAGTAGTCCGGCGCGGCGACATCAAGCTGGGCAACTTGTTGATCCAATTTCCGCACGGTCATGTCGCTGATAGCGCGATCCAAACCCGCGTCTGCGCCGGTATCCAATGCGCGGATGCGTTCGTAGTAACCCGTCGCGCGATCGAACTGTTTCTTCTGCGT
>JANNAO010000226.1:0-6277 GCA_031384405.1 Verrucomicrobiota bacterium
AGTCAGATAAGTCGCCACGTCGCCCTTGTCGAGCGCGGGGTTCACGTAGATGAACAGGTGACGCGAGATCGGATACGCGCCGCTGACCACGTTTTCTTCCGTGGGTTCAATCGCCTTCGACGCATCATCTTTTTTGATCGCGAGATGTTTTGCACCCGCACCGTAGGCTGCGCCGCCGTAGCCGATGCCGTTCTTGTCCTTGGCCACCGCTTGCAACACCGCCGCCGTTCCGGGCATGGTCTGCGCCTTGGCAGTAAAGTCTTTGCCTTTGAGCACATGCTCCTTAAAGAACTCATACGTGCCGGAACTGTTCTCTCGGCTATAAACCGTGATGGGCGCGTCGTTGCCGCCGACATCTTTCCAGTTCTTGATCTTGCCGGTGAAGATCAACTCCAGTTGCTCCAAGGTGAGTTCCTTGATCGTATTTTCTGCTGCGACATACACGGACAATCCGTCGAGCGCGACCTTGTATTCCTTCGGGCGTTTGCCGAACGCTTCGATGCACTTGGCGATCTCGGCGGACTTGATCTTGCGCGAGGCATTGCACAGATCGGTGGTCTTGTTCTGCAACGCGGCGAAGCCCGTGCCCGTGCCGCCTCCCGTGACCTGAATCTTCACGCCCGGTTTCTGGCCCATGTAAGTCTCCGCCCACTTCTGCGCGAGGATGACCATCGTGTCCGAACCTTTGACCGTGATGTCCGCGCGCACCGACTGGGCGAATCCCAGTGCGACCGCAACTGCGAGGACTGTCTGCGTAATCTTTTTCATAATCTTTGTCTCCGATAGTGTGACTGAGTTAGTTGAGAATAGTTAGTGACGTTTAAGTGACGATTAGAATTTCAATGAAGCATCCACCTGGACGCGCATTGTTTTGCTGTCTGAACCGGCGGGGTTCTCTTGGATGAGTTCGGTGAAGAACGCGGTGACTCCCAGCGTGAGTGCGTTGTAGGGAGAATAGGCTGCTTTGAAGATGTGGCCTTTGACATTTGTGCCGGTCACGTAACCGCTGCTGTTGCCACTGCGAGTCGAACCACCTTGATAGTATCCGCCGAAGTCAGAATCCACCAACTCCTCGAACCACGCGTCGCCTTCCAGATACTTGTAGCGATAGCCGAGTTCCCACAGACCTTTCTTGCCAGCCTTGCCGAATGTCACACCAGCGGAGTAACCGTTGTTCTGACCGTCCGCAGCAGGGTTGTGGATGAAGTCACCGCCCAGCTTGATCGGGAACGGCGCGGTGTAATGCCAGAATTCTTCGAGCGTGAACGTGACGGATGCGTCCGCGACAATTGGCGTGTAATTGTTTTGAAGATTACCCGACGAACCAGTCAGCCCCGCACCTCCGCCCGCAACAGATCGGAGGTTGCCACCGTTTTGATTCGGCACAGTCCACGTTGAACTGCCCACGAAGTTTGTGCCACCTGCGCCTCCAAGAACCACGCTATTTGTCGCATTCAACCTGTCCTCGTTCAACACTCCCAACGCAGCCACGCCGACGGATGATGACCAATGCTTGTTCCACATTGATTCCAACCGCAACTGCGCGCCGTAGAAATAAGGGTCATGGCTGCTGTTACCAATCTCATCGAGGAGAAACGCACCGCCCGTACCCTTGATGCTGTGCTGGTCATTGATCGCGTAGGTCAGTTGGAGAGCCGCGCCTTCCGGCGTGTAATCCCCGTCGAACACCATGTCCGAAAACACGAACGGGTTCTCCATCTTGCCCAGCGTGAGCGTTCCCTGCCAATCCGCAGTCCTGATCGGCGACCACTTGGCGTAAGCGAGATCGAGATAGATGAATTTCTTCGAGCCGTTGTCCTGCATCGAAGTGTTGCTGGAGATCGGATCGCCACCTGCACCGCCACCGCTTGCAGCTTCCGAAGAGGTGAGGCGCATCCCGGCTTCAAAGTTATCAGTCATGCTCGCGACCGCGCCGAACCGCATACGATAACGGAAACGCTGCCGGTCTGTTCCCGCTGGATTATCGAAATGAAAACTCTCCGAGCGCACGCGCACGTCGCCATTGAACTTGAGTGAAGACACCCACTCCGGCATTCCGCTCTTGGCCGAGTAAGCCTTGGTGAAATCCTTGTCGCTTTCTTCCCGCAAATCGTTCGCCTCCGTGACGGAGAGAACGCCTTTATCCACGAGCTTGTCGAGCAGTGAATCCACGCTCTGCGCGTTGCCGTTGATGCAATAACCCGCCACCGCCGCGATTGCGACGAGGCCTATCTTCAGTTTTTTGTTTTTCATTTCGCGATTGAAGGTCCGAGTTCGATGAAATCCTGTTACGGACACGTTACGAACAAAAGTCGCGAATGTTACAATTGTGTGACAGAGCAAATCCCTCGGTTACACTCCAGCCCCGTGAACACCATCACCACGCTGCTCATCGCCACACGAAACGATCACAAGGTCGGAGAGATTCGCGCCATCCTTGGCGACCAGTTCCGCTATCTGACGCTGAAAGATTTTCCAGACGCGCCGACGGTGATCGAAGATGCAGACACTTTCGCCGGCAACGCCACAAAGAAGGCCGTTGAACTGGCTCAATGGCTTGCTCAGTCGCAGATCCCAGAACAAAACATGCTGAATGGCTTTGTGCTGGCAGACGATTCTGGCTTGGAAGTGGACGCGCTTGACGGCAAACCCGGCATCCACTCCGCGCGATTTGCCGCGCTGGACTCAGCCAAACCCGGCAACTCCCCCGACGCGGACAACAACGCAAATCTGATGCGGCTGTTGCAAGACGTGCCCGCAGAGAAACGCACCGCGCGCTTCCGCTGCGTGATCGCCCTGATCAGTTGCCATCCTCGATCCTCCATCTTCCATCCTCAAACTTTCTCCGGCACCTGCGAAGGTCGCATTGATTCATCAGCACACGGAGCAGGCGGCTTCGGCTACGATCCGTTGTTCATCCCGGATGGATTCGACGTGAGCTTTGCTGAGTTGGGTGAGGATGTGAAAAACAAGTTGAGTCACCGGGCGAAAGCTCTGGCGAAGTTGCAGGAGTTCTTCCGAGACAAGAGGTGAGTTAATCCAAACTCACTTCAGCCAGCGGCGCGCTAAGAGTTCACCCAAATCTGCGAAGAACGGATCGGCAACCTTTACATACTCATACTTGTCATCGTTCAACACGCCGTCCTCATTGGTGTAGATCACCGCCGTCACAAACACCGCACGGCCATTCGCCGGATTTCGCACAAATGAATTCTCGATGGAGAACCCATAGGCGCGTCCGATTTTCCCCGTGCTTTCCACGCGCTCTCCGGGAGTTGTGGATGGAAACACGCGCCGGATTCCGGACAGCAGGAACTTCGAGTAGTCGTCGGGAAAATCTTTCGCCGTGTAAATTGGATTCGCCGACTCGCGCGGATACTCCGTCATCGCTTGCACCAACCGGGCGCGATGTGACGCATTCATTTTCAACGGTGGAGTTCCAAGATCAATATCCGGTCGCGCCACTTTCACGAGCAGGTCTTGCATGTCCACAAGCGAGATGCCGTTACGCGCGCTGAAATCCATCGGCGCAGGAACACGTTCTTTGCCCTTCATGTAACCACTGCCCACGAGCAGATTCTTCGCATCGTTCGTCAGCATCAACTTGCTTGTGCGCGCAGGAACGAAAATGGGTTCGCCACCCGGCAACCGAAACGTCACCGCAGCCGACGCGCGCATGTCAGGAATCGTCCGCGTCTCCGAGAGCCGATGATTGATGACCACGGAGCGCAAACCGAGTTCGTGCATGGCACGATTCAACTGCTCGTGCCCGACGAGATCGTAAAGGCGATTGAACGCTAGATTGTCCGAGACCAGCGATATCTTCCGCATCTCGTGAGCGACGGTGATGTCGCCGCCCTGCACATTGCTCGCCTCGATTAGTTGCGGCGCATCACCAGGAAACAGCGGCGCGATTTCCATCGGCACATCCGCCAGATCAGTTGCGAGGGATGGCGGTTGAAGTCGCTCGACGGCTTGCAATGCAGCAACGGCGGCGCAGAGCTTGACCGTGCTGGCCGGATAAAAATACTCCGCACCGACTCGATATCCGTGCCGCTTGAGTTCGGTGCGGCCAGCATGGTTGGTCACAACTTCAGAGATCAACACCTGCGCCCGAAATGATTCCGGCGACGAGATCACGCGCTCAAATTGATTCGAGCAACTTTGGATAACTGGTGCGAGATCGGTCATGTGCTTCGGATAAATCGTGGTGCAACCGCAAAATAAAACAACCCCAACCGTGGCGGCAATGAACAGTCGAATCATGCGCCCAGCATGGCTACGGCGAAAATGGTTTGCAAGAATCAGAAGACTGCGGACGGCAGGACGGTTTTCACAACGGTACAGACATGCCGACGAGGAATGCGGGACGATCTTTTGCTTCCATGCCGACATGCACGATGCCACCGCTCTTGAACTGCTTGGAAAGTTTGAGGACAAGTTTCGCAGAGTCGGCTTCGCGACCGAGGATTCGAGCTGCGCCTACATCCAACGCCACGCCACGCGATAGCGGAACCGACACGGCCATCTCAAACTGATGTTCGGAAAATTGCCGGTAGTGATAGCGCAGATGCGTCATCGCGATGAGCGAGTCTTTATTCCAAATGCCCGCACTCGCGAAGGCATACGGGCTGATCTGAAACGGACGAAGCCCGTAACGGAAGCCACGACTTTCCGAGAGCCGCTTCCACCATGATTTTTCAAGGATGCGATAGGATGGGTTCAACGGATTGACGGACTCTTCCTCAACTGTGTCCAGCGAGTCCATCAGAAGATCCACAACGAAACCACGCTGACCATCTAACCAATCCATAAACGGCAGATCAATCGCCGCTTCACGAAACCCCGTGACAACTGACCTCGACAACGCGCCCGCTGCCGTGCGTGCGCCGCGATCACCAAACGACTCGAAACCACCATCCACCGGATCGAGATACCAGTTCAATGTGTTGATGGAATGGAAACGATCCGAGAATATCTTTTCAGAATTATTCCTGAAGGCGTGATCGAAGCGCTCCCATAACGTGGACGGGACTTCCTCCGGCGACTCGATGACAAGTTTGGGAACTTTGTACTCAAGCTGCATGAGTTGGGCGCAAGCACGCTCACTGGTCACAAATAGTGCGACCAGACAAATACATCTCAAAAAGGTGAACCTCACAAATAACGACTTGTTGAAACTACGGCAGGCAAACGTCAGCAAGCGGGACAAATCCCGATATGCAGTCGTGAACAAGGCAAAACACAACCCTGGAAAACCAAGATGGGACTTTTGCAGTTCTGACCCGATTGGATCAAACACCGACACCGTACTCCTTTAGCGAGGAACAAAATAGCAGACGCAGTGCCGCTTAAAACGGCAGTGTTTCTCGCACAAAATCAACGATGGACACCAGCAATCACCCACGCTGTCCCGCAGCAGGACAGGGTTTCAAGTCAGGGAGACACCGATGAGCGCAAATACGCGGCGGCGAGGGCTGGTATGCGAGCGAACGCTGAACCGATCTGATCACACGTCGCAGATCAAGACGCCTTGCTTGAGAGACGCGAGTGCGTCGGGACGCTTGGGGACAAATTCCTGCGCCACGTAACCTTTGAAGCCAGTATCCAGGATCGCTTGCATGATGCGCGGATAATTCAACTCCTGAGTATCATCAATCTCCGCGCGACCCGGCACGCCGCCCGTGTGGTAGTGATCGAAGTATTGATGGTTCTCTTTGATCGTGTCGCACACGTCGCCGTCCATGATCTGCATGTGGAAAATATCGTAGAGCAATTTGAACCGCTCTGAGCCGACGCGTTTCACGAGTTCTACGCCCCACGCGGTGTGGTCGCACTGATAATCCTTATGGCTGCGTTTGCTGTTCAACAATTCCATGATGAGCGTGACCTTGTGCTTTTCAGCGAACGTCACGAGGCGTTTTAAACCGGCTGCGCAATTCTCCAATCCCGGCTGATCATCAAGACCGGCGCGATTACCGGAGAAGCAAATCAGTCGTTGGAAGCCTGCATCCGCAGTCGCCTTGATGTGACCTTCGTAGGCTTGAACTAATTTGTCGTGATGCTCGACGCGATTGAACCCTTTGGTGATGCCGCCCAAACCATCAATCGTGGGATTGCTGACCAACGAGCAAACGAGTCCGTGCTTCTTGACCGTCTCGAATTCATTCGGCTGCAACAAATCCACGGCTACGAGTCCCATCTCTTTGCCCTCTTTGCAGAAATCTTCGAGCGAAATTTTGCTGTAACACCACTTGCACGCGCTGTGATTGATGCC
>JANNAO010000314.1:0-10656 GCA_031384405.1 Verrucomicrobiota bacterium
CAGGAAATCTTCATGGCCAAATATTCTCCGACAGGCGGCGTCTTGTGGGCGCGTTCTTCAACGATCACCTTGCAGACACCACAGTCAGTGGACGACGAGGCGATGGCGGTCGCGTCAGATCGCAATGGCAATATTTTCCTCGCGGGCTATTTCCAGAACCAGATCACGATGGCGTCGAACACGATCTTCGCCGCCAACACCAACGTGCCGGACATGTTTCTGGCGCGTTATGACGCGAATGGAACCGCGCTCTGGCTTCGCACGGGCGGAGGCGTGGGAGCGGATTCCGCGCTTGCACTCGCCACGGACAACTCCGGCAACGCGCTGCTCGCAGGTTCGTTCAACGGCCCGGCGCAGTTCGGTTTGCAAACCCTCACCGGCATCGGCGGCTCGGATGCGTTCGCTGCGATGTATGACGCGACAGGAAATCTGTTGAAGCTCCGCAAACTCGGCGGCATGGGCGACGACGCGGCACAGACTGCGGCTTATGACGGACGCGGCAACCTGGTGCTCGGAGGATTCCACACTGGCGCGGCAGTCGTGGGCACAACACCGTTGCCCGGCGACGGCGGACGCGATGCGTTCGTGACAAAACTGTCGCTCTACGATCCCGACCTTGCGCCACTCATCACGACTCAGCCGCTGGAGCAGACTGTCGGTTACGGCAAGATTCTTGATCTGGCCGTCGGCGTGACGAGCGGTTCATCGCCGTCGTATCAATGGTTGTTCAACAACGCGCCGCTGTCTGGTGCGACGAACGGCACATTGCGCCTCACCAATTTCCAATACGCCGCCGTGGGAAATTATTCTGTCATCGTCACGAACGGCTTCGGCGCGGTGACGAGCAGCGTGGCAACGGTGACGGTGGAACTCTTCCCCGAGTTCCCGTGGTTGCAGCGCGCTGGCGGCACGGGCGACGATCAGGCATTCGCGCTGGCGATGGACTCACAGACGAATCTCTACATGGCCGGCCATTTCACCGGCACGGCGTTGTTCACGAACGGCTTCTTCGGCACGAACATCAGTCTCGTCAGCACGGGCCTGAGCGACATCTTCCTCACCAAACACAACGCTGCGGGAAAATTGCTCTGGGCGCGGCGCGCGGGTGGAACACACGAAGAATCCGCGCAGTCCTTGGCGGTTGATCCGGCGGGAAATATTTTGCTCACGGGATATTTCCGTTCCACGCAGGCGCGGTTCGGAAGTCTGGTCGTCACCAATCAAAGCAACGATTTCCTGGGTGACATCTTCGTGGCGAAATACGATCCGGATGGAAACCCACTCTGGGCCAAGCGTGCAGGCGGAATCGGCTGGGACGGTGCGCGCAGCATTGCCGTGGACGGCGCGGGCGATGCCTACATCACAGGTTATTGCTACTGGCTGGCTACCTTTGGGAACATCACGCTCACGAATGGCAGTTCCAATTTCCCAAGCCCGACCAACTACTTCGTTGCAAAGTACAGTTCCGCTGGCGATGTGGTCTGGGCAAAGAGTGCTGTCGGCACCAGCACCAGTCCCGGCAGCACCGCCCCGAGCTACGGCGTCATTCAAGGATTTGGGCTTTGCTTGGACACAAACACCAACGTCATCGTGACGGGACACTTTCTTGGTACCGCGAATTTTGGCAGCGGATTCCTGGCGAATATCAACAACACATTCCAAGGCGGCAGCGTGTTTCTCACCAAGTATGACTGGAACGGAAATCTACTTTGGGCGAAGAAGGGTGTGGCAGGCGCCACAGGCGTCGGTCAGGCAATGCTGACGGATGCCAGCGGGAACATCTACGGTACGTCTTTCAAGGTAAGTTACGGCACCACGTATCTGCTCACGAAATATGATGCCAACGGAAACCTGATCTGGTCACGCAACACCAGCCTTAATTGCTGCACCGAAGGCTATGTGCAAGGGAACGCGCTCGCCTTCGATTTCGACGGAGACATCCTGATGGTTGGCGGTGTGAACAGTTCAGTGACGTTGGAAGGCGTCAGTCTGAATCTCGCAGGCTATGTGGCAAAGTATCGCCCGGACGGCGTGCCGTTGTGGGTGATGCGGGCGGGCGGCTGGTGTTATGGCGTTGTTCCTGATTCAACAGGCGGCGCGTATCTCGCAGGGCGTTACTCGGGCACAGGATTCTTTGGTCCGAGTTCGACGAACAGTCTCTCGCCGATCGCTGGCAACGACATCTTCCTCGTGAAACTCGGCGTGAAATCCCCCACTGCCACACCGCAGGCGTTCGTGAAGACCATCGCCACGGATGCGGGCGCGACGTTGCAAGTCACCACCACCGGCACCGGGCCGTTTGCGTATCAATGGCGTTTCAACGGCACGAACATCTCCGGCGCGACGGGCAGCACGTATCTCCTCAGCGGCGCGAAGTGGACGAACGCGGGATTGTATTCGGTCGCCATCAGCAATACCGCCGGCAGTTTCGTGAGCGCGCCTGCTGCCGTGAATGTGACGCCGAAATTGTATTCCGAACCGAGCGGCGCGGATGTGAAGCTGACGTGGGGCGGGCAGTTCACCCTGCAATCCTCGACGAATCCCGCCGGGCCGTTCACTGATCTGCCCGGTGTTGTCAGCCCGCATTTCTATCCGACCAGCAACGACCCGCTGCGCTTCTTCCGTCTCAAATCAGAACCGTTCGCGCTCGCGATCTCGAATCAGCCCGGCATGGGACTCACGTTGAGCGGCGCAGGAATTTCCGGCTACAACTTCATTCTACTCGGCTCGACGAATCTCGTGAACTGGACGCCTCTCGGCACAAACATCTCACCGTTCTCGTTCACGACAACCAACACCGCTCCGCAGCGTTTCTACCGCGCGATGATGGCGCGGTAAGAATAAATGTTTGGGAGCACACGCGCCTCGCGTGTGGTGGTGGACGCCCTCGTCCAACACACCCTTGCGCGCCACCGCGCCATGTTCCACTCCGGTTCTCAAACGACGCGCGGTGGCGCACGTCGTCACCGACCGCGAGGGCGCGGTCGGTCACACGCGAGGCGCGTGTGGTCCCCGGTCAAAATCGGAAATTAAGAAAAACGAGCTGGCAATCTATTCCAGAAATAGAAGAAATATTCTCACTTCAATTTTTCTCGAACGAGGAATAATCCGCTCTGAGGTCGCTCACACCACGAACCCGGAATTCATCAGGCGTGTTGCCTGAAACCGATGTCCGGATAAAAACCAAAAAAGAAAGTGAGTATCATCATGTTGACCCTCGAAAAAATCCTCAAACCCGCGACGATCGTTCTCAGCGTCGTCACACTGCTGGCGTTCGATGTGCCGGTGTTGGCGCAAAACTACGAGACGCGCGTCGTTGCCAGCGGCTTGAACCGCCCCACGGGCATCGCTGTGCAAGGCAGTCGCACGCTCTACATCACGCAGCTTCCCACTCCCGCACTTCCTGGTTCGATGGGCGGATCAAACACGGTTGACCGCATCCGTCTCGGCAGCGGCAAGATCACCAACCTCACCACGGGCGAGCCTGAACCGACCAATCTCGCGCTCGACAAAAAGGGCAGCCTCTATTGGACGTGCAAATCCGCAGGCGTGATTCTCGAACGCAGTCGTCAAGGCTCTGTGGGATTGTTTCTCGGCGGACTGAGCAAGCCGAGCGGCATCAGCGTGGATCGCTGGGGCAGCGTTTATTTCACCCAAGTCCCCACGCCCGGCGTGAACGGTCCGAACGGTGGCACGAACACCGTGAATGTTTCGGATGGCGAAACCACGTTGACTCTCACCATGGGCGAACCCGAACCGACGGACATCGTCGTCTCGCGTTGCGGCACGTCGTATTGGACGTGCAAAAGCGCGGGTGTGATCCTGCAACGCACCGCCGAAGGTGTCGTGAGTCTCTTGATGAACGGATTGAACAAGCCCACTGGCATCGCGCTGGATGATCGGCGCGGTCGCTTGTATTTCACCGAAGTCCCGACGCCCGGAATGTCCGGCGGAAACGGCGGATCAAATCGCGTTCTCGCCATTGATCTAGATACGCACGAAGTCGAGGTCGTGAACGAAGGTGATCCCGAACCCACAGACATCGCCGTGGCTGCGAACGGCAGCGTGTTCTGGACTTGCACATCGGCGGGCGTGATCGTGCAGGCGCGCAACGTCACTGAAGATTGCGACTGGAACGGTCAGGACTGATTTATTTTCAGCCCGAAACAACACACCCGACCCGCTGAAATTTTCAGCGCGGTCGGGTGAATTGTTTTTGGTGAGTGCGCGGGCAACCTTGCCTGTGCTTCAGTGCTTAGAAACCCCCGCTTGAAGATTCGTCATGGCGTTCTCGAAATCTTTCAGCGAAAACGGTTTTGCTAGACACTCTTTGTTATGATCGGCTAGGAACTTCTGCATCTGCTCGTTGACCACATCGCCGGTCATGAAAATGAGTCTGTCTGCGAGAGTCGGATTCAACTTGAGCAACCATTGGTAAAATTTTTGACCACCCAGCCCGGGCATTTTCCAATCACAAATCGCCAGATCGTATTTCCGGTGTTTCAGGGACGAAAGCGCAAGTTCGGCGGAAGCGACTGCCTCCACTTGGTAGCCAGAGTTGAGCAAGAGTTCCTTCACCATTTCGAGGATGGATTCTTCGTCATCAATGACGAGCACAGTCTGACCGTGTCCATTCCGCTGTTTGACGAAGGTGGTTTCCAACGCTGGATTGGCGGTGTGCCGGTCAGTTTCCGGAGGCACGGGCAGTTCGATGATGAATTTGGCGCCATTACCCGGCTGGCTTTGCACCACGATGGTGCCGCCGTGTTCCTTGACGATTCCGTAGCAGATGCTGAGACCCAGACCGGTGCCTTTCCCGACTTCCTTGGTGGTGAAGAACGGATCGAACAACTTGGAAAGATTTTCCGCGCTGATTCCCGGCCCATTGTCGTGGAAACTAATTTTGATCCTTTCACCCTCCCGACTGGTGCTGATACGGATGCTGCCCTTTGCCTGATTTTCTTCCATCGCCTGCCGCGCGTTGTTGACGATATTGATGAAGACCTGCTGCATCTGATGTTGGTCAACCAGCACCAGCGGCAGTTGGGCGTCGAATTCCGTCACGATCTCAATGCCACTGGTGCGGAGTTGATAAGCGAGGATTTCAACGGACTCCTCGATCAGTTTGTTCAGGGCGACGGCCTTGCGCTCGGGTTGGTGCTTGCGGGAAAAGCTCAACAGATTCTGGACGATCTTCCGGCAACGCACCGCGCTCTGGTGGATCATTTGCAGATGGCGTTTCTGCTGCGGAGGCGAATCTCCCATCTGCAAGAGTTCGGAGAAACCCATCACGGTGGTGAGTGGATTGTTCAACTCATGCGCCACGCCCGCCACAAATTCGCCGATGCCGGAAAGTTTCTCGCTCTGGATCAACTGCGCCTGTGTCGTCTTGAGCGAGTCCACGGTCTTCTCCAGTTGTTCACGGGAAAACCGGAGGTTATCGGTCATGTGATTAAAGGCTTCAGCCAGTTCACCGAACTCATCGCGGGAATCCAGTTCCACGCGCCGGGTGAAATCTCCTTTACCAATCGCTTCAGTATAGGCGCGCAAATCTTCCAGCGGTTCGGTGACGCGCCGCACGTAAATCCAGACAATTGCGATGCCAACAATGATCGCCGCGAGGCTCACGAGCAGGATCAGTTGTTGCATCTCGCGCAGCACGCGCAACGGTTTCTCATACGAGGAAAGAATCAGATAACTCAACGGTTCAGTGGCGTTGGCGGTTTGCAACGTGCCGCCCAGACACAGAAAGTGTTCGTCGTTCAAGACCAGTTTTTCCAGTTTGCTGCGCCCGGACGTGGCCGCTTGTTTGATCTGATCCGGCAACATCGCCTCCAGTTCCCGCGCTCGCGCCGTGGAAACCACGGCTTTTCCACCCGCCATCAGCAAGACTTCGCCGCGCGCCAGTTCGCGCACTTCCTCGGTCAATGTATCCTCGACGCCAAACACAAATGCCGCCACGACATCCTCACGCAGGCGGATGGGCACAGCGACGACATCAAGCAGTTGCTCGCCGTTGCGCACCACACCTACGGAGGCACCATTGGTGATGGCGGTAGCTACAAGACTCGCGGTCGTTGATTCAAACTCCGCCAACTTTATCCACGCATCGTCCGCCAAGGTCAGGCGTGGGCCATCCAGCGGAACTACCGTGATCACTTTCGCGAATTTTTCGCGGATCAACGTGTTGAGAAAGTTACGGACAGTTTTCTGTGCGGCCTCGGAAAATCCTTCGCCATCGGGCGCGAACAAAGCAGCGTGCGCCTTGAACAACGGCTCGCTCTCCACCTTGCGATAGGAAGCCAGCAGACCGTCCAGGCGCATCTGCTGGACGTGGCTCAACACGGCGTCGGCAGTAGCGAGTTGTTCGGACGCATCGGTCTGGACTTGCCTCGTGACGCGCTGATTGATCAACCACATCGTCATCGCCATGAGCAACACCATCACGCCCACGACAGGCACGATGACTTTCGTACGGAAATTAAGAAGGATGGCGCGCTTGAGTTTTCCCATGATCAATGCTTGGGGAGATTCTTGATGCCGAGAGTGAAGTTCGCGGTCACATCGCCTTCGGCCAGCACGGTGATTTCCTGCGACTGGCTGGGCAGACGCTCATGCCAGGCTTTCAATCTGTAAGTGCCAGCGGGAACATTGGTAATCATGTAGCGGCCCCGCTCGTCGGCGACGGCGTAATAAGGATTTTCCAACACCAGCACCGTGCAGTGCATGTTGGCATGGATGGAACAAAACACTTCCACGCGCCCGACCTTGTCGAAGGTCACGCGCTTGTCCGGCGGGTTGCCCTTGTAAAGATCGAGGTCGAAGGATTTCGCTTCCGACATCGAGAACACGTTGTGATAAATCTCGTCGTTGTTCGGCCATTCCACGGTGGTGCCGACGACGATGGGCATCACGCTCGGGCTGAAGTTGGCCTTCTCCTGTTTGATGCGCTTCGTATCCACCCGGGCCATCGCATTCGTTCCGGCATTCGTGGTAACGCTGGCGTTGGTGATCACGCCTTCGAGGTGAACCACAAAATTGCGAAGCTGCGCGTAATCCACACGCTCGACGAATTTATATTTCCGACTGTCGTATTGACCACCGCTGGCAGGAGATTCGGGCACGTTTTTTCCTTCGGCACGGACAGTGCCGGAAATTGTCCCGGCGCGGGCAGCGACAGTCAGGGCAAGGCAAACAGTTACAGTGAGGATTGAGATTTTCATCCAGCGTTAGAATTTGAAAGCGGCTTCGGCGGCCAGAAACTTTTCAGTGCGGTCACTTCCGGAAATTTTGTTTCCTTGCTCCAAGCTGTATTCGACCTTGAACAACAGGCTTTGACTCAGGCGATAACCCAGCCCGAAACTCCAACGCCACATTTCATCCACCAGCTCGTTGTTGTCAGTGAAATACTGTTTGAAGTTTCCGTAGCCTACGACGGGGAAACCTTTGTCCGCCAGAATGTGACTCCAGCGGGTTGCGAAATAAATTTTATCCGTCAATTCCTGCACGCCTTCCACGTAGTAATAGTACACATCGCGACGGTTGTCGGCGGTCGTATCGTTGTCGTCAAAGTGAATGTAGCCGCCCGCCGCCGCCAAATGCCCGCCAGCCCAATGCGCCCGCCAATCCAACTCAACCAGTTCAGCGTGCGAAAGACTCGTCGTCGCCATGGATCCCAACGCGCGAATGAAGCCGCCCCCAAACCACAACTCGGACATCTCATAACTCGGCACATCCGACGAACCGGTGCGCATGGCACTCAGGCTGACATCCAGCCACTTGGTCGGTGCAAAACCAATCCGCGCTGTGACAGCTTTATCCGAAGTATAATCACGCAAGGCAGGATGCCCGCCATTCTGCACCGCCAGCGCGTAATTGACCGGACCGAGCCGCCCGAATAATTCGATCCCCTCGTCCACGCCCCACGTATCACTCAAGGAATGAGAGATCAGCGGATTGCGAATAGCATCGCGAGTTTGGTACTCCTCGCCGAACGGAATATCAAAACGCCCGATACGCACATTGAGTTGTCCCTCGCTGCCCCACACCTTTGAAACATTCTCAAAGTCGAGATAGAGTTCGCCCATCGTAAAAAAATCATTGGGCACATTGTTGGGGTCGGCATTTTCGCGGAGCACCAAGTTGAGTTCGGAAAAGACGTAAACATCATCCCAGATTGGAGCTTCCAGAAACAACTTGGCCTCGTCCGCCCGGAATTCTGAATTGGGAAATGCGCCCGTCGGGCCTGTGTCGAATACACCCACCGCGCCCTCGCCACTGATGTTGAGCCGCCCGAAATTCACGCCGCCGGAATCTTTCGCCGCGCCCGCAGACGATTCCCCGCCTCTCACAATGCCTCCAGCCTCAATCTCATTTTGAGTTGAAGCTCGCTCAATCTCGCTGACGCGACGCCCCAGATTTTTGATCACATCCTGCTGATCCTGCAACTGCCCGCGTAGCGTGCGGTTTTCTTCTCGCAACTGTTCCGCTACTTTTTGCCAGGATGTTTCAGCCTCGGCGCAATGCCCGTTCCCACTGGTCGTCAGCAAAAAAGCTACGCCAGCGCAAACTACTCGGATGGCGTGAATGGGGCGCAGCATAGCCCGATTTTAGCAGTCATCGTGCCCATCAGATTCAATTCCTAGCTGATGACAAAATTTGCCGGGCACGGCTTAGGAAACGGCAGGACTAAGTGATTTTTCGTTCCGTGGCCGGAGTCGTAACGGGAAGTGATCCGCAAGTCTGCTCAGAATTGAGGCAGCGCAAGCAGCAGATAAAACATTTACAGCGTATTCCCGCCCGCAACGCGGGGAGATATAAGAGGTGTTGGAAAACTCTGGAGCATCTCTGGTTTACGGTCCCGCTGCGGGTGAGTGACCGCCCGTGTGCCGGGCAGGACTCAGGCTTTTTCTTTGGCCTTGGCGCAAGCGGTGCATGGCTTGGCTTTGTCGCCGACGTTTTTCACGGCGTCTTGGCAGCACTTATCCTTCTCGCACTTGGCGCAGGTCTCGCCTTTCTTGGCTTTATCAGCGGCCTTGGTGCAACATTCACCGGCATACGCAGCACCCGCGAACGCGAGTGTGAGAGCGATGACGCTCAGGGATTTGATGAGGTTCTTCATGGTTTTATTTTCAGTTGAGAGGCTTTCAAAACTTGTAGGGCACGACGTAAGGAGTGCTGCCCGGTGACGACTCGTTACCTCGTCGCCTACAATTTTGAAAGAGCCTCAGTTGCTTGATTTGTTTTCTCGTCCCGGACAACTCAAGCAGATCGTCCGGTTCGTTTTGTGGGTTGCCACAAAATTGTCTGGGTCTGTTCGGAAACGGAGCGCGGCTGTGTCGCAGACCAGCCGCAGCAATGTAAAAAATTCGAGCGCACCGAAATTGCAGCGGTCTGCTGCGGCTGGCCGAGGACGACACAGCCGCGCTCCGGCGTTTTCCAACACGCCTTCAGCGACACTCGTCAGAACAAATCCTTCAACTCAGACTCAGTCGCGCGTTTGCTTGCCAGAACATAGGTTTTGCCGCCGCGACTCCAACTCGCCATCGCCACGCCACCCGCCTGCTTGAACTCAGGGTATTCGCCCGGCGCGTTCTCGAAGATCGAACTGTCCACGGTAAGGAGATGGACAACCTTGCGGTTCGCCAGTTCAAAACAGACGAGCGAAACTTTTTTCCCCTGCCACTCCAGCACGCGACAACCGAGGCTCGGCTTTCCCTCCAGTCCTTTGGGGAACGTCAGTTCAGCGATGGAATCTTTTTCCGCGAGCCATCGTTTCACCTCCGCGACATTGCGCGTCTTGAATTCCAACCGTTTCAATTTGTTGCCAGCGAAATCCGCCATCGCATCGCGATAATCCGCAAAGCCATTTCCGCGTGCTTCGATTGCGCCTTCATGCAGGAAGCCGAACCACACGGCGAGCGTCGCAAACAACGCAAAACAGGCCGCCATCGCGTAACGCACGGCGGGGCGTTGCCACCAGATCACAGGACGCACGATCTTCCGTTGCGCGAGCAGTTGAGCCTTCAAGTCTGCGGGGGCAGGCGTGGACTTTCGGAGCTTTGCGCCGATGCGGGAATCGAGTGCTTGCTCGTTTGCGAACCACCGCGCCAGTTCCGGATCGCGTTGTGCCTGCTCCAATGCCTCGCGAAAACGCGGATCACTCGCGTCCTGTCCATCCGCGCGATAGGCGTGGAGGATCAATTTGGCTTCTTCGTTGTTCATACGATTACGACTTTGCGTTGGCTTTTAGTTCCATCGGCAAAATTTTATTTTCCGGCGCACGTCCGATGGCGCGCGCCACCAATCGTTCGCGCAACAATCCTTTGGCGCGGGAGAGTCGCGACATCACCGTGCCGACCGGGATATCGAGCGTGGAGGCGATCTCTTCGTAGGAATGATCGTTCAGATAAAACAACACGAGCGGCGCGCGGTAATGTTCCTCCAGTTCCAGAACCGCATCACGGACGGCCTGTTCTTCCAACACATCCACATGCTCAGGCGTGATGACGGGCAATTCATCTTCGACGCTGCTGATCTCGAAATGCGGCAGGCGACGTTCCCGCGCTTTCCAGCCGATGAAGATCCGGTAGAGCGTCGTGAATAACCATGATTTGACCTTGGACGAATCACGCACCTGGCCACCTTTGCTGAGGA
>JANNAO010000249.1:0-8863 GCA_031384405.1 Verrucomicrobiota bacterium
ATGCTCTTGTTGCCGGGGAGGTGGTAGCGGTCGTATTGCGGCTTGATGTTCTCGATGCGCACGCCTTTGACTTTCTTGAACGCGTCCACTTGTATCTCGTTGTCGAAGTGGCCGATGTTACAGACGATGGCTTGATCTTTCATCGCCAGCATGTGCTTCACTGTGATGATGTCGCAATTGCCAGTGGTGGTGACGTAGATGTCACCGATGCCGAGCGTGCTTTCGATGGTGTTGACTTGGAAGCCTTCCATCGCAGCTTGCAACGCGTTGATGGGATCAATTTCAGTGACTATCACGCGGCAACCATAGGCGCGAAGCGAAGCCGCACTGCCTTTGCCGACATCGCCATAACCGCAGACGACGGCAACTTTGCCAGCGAGCATGACGTCCGTGGCGCGCTTGATGCCGTCCGCGAGGGATTCGCGACAGCCGTAGAGATTGTCGAACTTCGACTTGGTGACGGAGTCGTTCACGTTGATGGCAGGCACGAGCAATGTGCCCGCGTCCTTCATCTGATAGAGACGATGCACGCCGGTCGTGGTCTCTTCGGAAACGCCGCGCCAATCCTTGACGATCTTCGTCCAGAGGCCGGGCTTCTCTTTCGCGAGTCGGCGCAACAGCGCTTTAATCACGGACACTTCATGGCTGTCACTTTTCGGTGATTCGTAGGCCCACTTGCTGCCTTTTTCCAATTCATAGCCTTTGTGGATGAGCAAGGTCACGTCACCACCGTCGTCCACGACGAGTTCCGGGCCTTTGTCGCCGGGGAACAAAACCGCTTTGAGCGTGAGTTCCCAATATTCTTCGAGCGTCTCGCCCTTCCAAGCGAACACGGGAGTGCCGGTCGCCGCGATGGCGGAGGCCGCGTGATCTTGCGTAGAGAAAATGTTGCACGAAGCCCAACGCACATTCGCGCCGAGGGCGACGAGTGTCTCGATGAGTACGGCGGTCTGGATCGTCATATGCAACGAGCCGGTGATGCGCACGCCTTTGAGCGGTTTGGTCTTCGCGTATTTTTTGCGAACGGACATGAGGCCGGGCATTTCGTGTTCGGCCACGTTGAGTTCTTTGCGACCCCACTCAGCGAGCGAGAAGTCGCGGACGATGTAGTCTTTGCTGGCAGGCGTCTGCGCGGCATATTGGGCGAAGGTCGCGCTGACTTCAGCGAGGACGCCGTTGGCTTTGCCGTTGCTGCTGGTTTTCAAAACGGTGCGGCGGGAGGGAGTTAATTTGATAGCTGCCATAATTTTGTTTCTTTGATTGTTAAATTGCTTTTTTGAGTGCAGCGACTTTGTCGGTTGCTTCCCACGTGAGTGCTTTGTCGCTCTTGCCGAAGTGACCGTAGTTGGTCGTCTTGCTGTAAATCGGGCGGCGGAGATCGAGCTGGTCAATGATGTCAGACGGCTGGAAGCTGAACACGCGATTGACCGCTTTGACGATGCGGTCGTTGGAAACCGTGTTCGTGCCGAACGTCTCGACGTGGACGCTGACCGGGTCAGGATGTCCGATGGCGTAGGCGAATTGGAGTTCGCAACGTGAGGCGAGTCCTGCCGCGACAATGTTCTTCGCGACCCAGCGGCCCATGTAGGCTGCGCTGCGATCAACCTTCGTCGGATCTTTGCCGGAGAACGCGCCGCCACCGTGACGACCCATACCGCCGTAGGTATCCACGATGATCTTGCGCCCAGTCAAACCCGTGTCGCCCTGCGGCCCGCCGACGACGAAGCGACCGGTTGGGTTGATGAGGAATTCAGTCTTAGGCGTGAGCAAATTCTTCGGAAGAACTTTCTTGATCACGTTCTCGATGCAGAATTTTTCGATCTCAGCATGGCTGACGTTTTCGGCGTGTTGCGTGGAGATGACGACGTTGGAGATGGCGACGGGCTTGTCGTTTTCATAAACGACGGAAACCTGCGACTTCGCATCAGGACGCAACCACGCCGCGCCGCCTGCCTTGCGGATGCGCGTGAGTTCGCGACCGAGACGATGCGCGAACATGATCGGAGCAGGCATGAGTTCGCGGGTTTCGTTGCAGGCATAACCAAACATCAAACCCTGGTCGCCCGCGCCTTGCTTCGCGGTCTTCTTGCCTTTGGCCTTCTTGGCATCCACACCCTGAGCGATGTCGGGAGATTGTTGCGTCACGATGACGTTGACGAACACCTTGTCGGCGTGAAACACATCGTCGTCATTGACGTAGCCGATTTCGCGGATGGCGTCGCGGGCGATCTTGACGTAATCGAGCTTGGCCTTGGTGGTGATCTCACCGCCGATGATGGCGATGTTGGATTTCACGTAGGTTTCGCACGCGACGCGGCTCATCTTGTCCTGCGCGAGGCAGGCGTCGAGAACGGCATCGGAAATGGTATCGGCTACTTTGTCCGGATGGCCTTCGCCGACGGACTCTGAAGAGAAGATGTAACGGTTGCTCATTTGTTTTTAGCTCGTTTTAGTTATCGTCGCCAATGACATATTGACGTATCTGGATTTGTTGATGCGTCGCCCGTGCATAGGCGTCAAACGGTATTTTTGAAAATGTTGCCAGGCTTGAAACCAACTACCGAATGTGACTAAGGTTGCACATGCGAAATGCTGAAAGCAAAAGGCCGCCGGTATTGAGCCACCAGTGGATTGATTTGGTAGGGCTGGCGATGCATCGCGCCATTGCCCGGAAAATTCGCCGTGAGCCAATGCTTTACCGACGAGCGAATCGCACACTCGCTCGCTGGGAGCGGGTCAAACGCGCCTGCCCGCCACCGTTGCGGGAGTGGAAACAAATTCTCCGGGATAACGACATGAACACCGTGCTGCGAATCATCACCCGCGCGGACGAGGAGGGCAACCGGCTCCGCTCCATCGCTCCGTTTTGCGGCATCCTGACTGACCGCGAACGAAACGCGGTCTGGGCACGTTATGACAAAAAGTGAATTTGAAAAACTCCTTTGCCGCGCGGGCGAACTTGCCCGAGATAAAGATTTTTTTCTGATTGGCAGCCAGTCATTACGCGGGATTTGCCCGGCCATTCCGCGCGACTTCCCTAAAACCATCGAAGCTGACTTGTATCCGCGCCGCCACCCGCAAGCCTGGGCCATCCTGCGCAAGGAATTGGGCAGCGATTCAAAATTCTCAGATCGAAACGGTTATTATCTCGACTGCACCGACCCCGGACTTGCCACGCTTGCCGAAGGCTGGACAGAGCGGCTGATTCCGTTCCGCACCCCGCGCACGGGTGGTGTGACTGCATGGTGTCTTGAACCGCATGACTTGTTTGCCGCCAAACTCGCAGCGTGGCGTCCAAAGGATCAGTTATTTCTCGCGGCAATGCTTCGGCATAAATTTGCCAAGCCAGCGTTGGTGAAATCACGCATCACAGAATTGCCAGTCTCCAACACTCGCAAAAAAGAAATGCTCGCGGCACTGAATAAACTCGTCACCGCCAACCGCCATAAAATGCGCGCCAAGAAAAAATAAAATGTCCTCAACTCTAAAATCCCTCCGCGCCCTCTCCGATCCGACACGCATCCGCATCGTCGCCCTGCTCGAACGCGACGAACTTTCCGTGAACGAACTTCAGGAAGTCACACGACTCGGACAGTCGCGCATCTCCACGCACCTTGGCCTGCTGGCGGATTGCGAAATGGTTTCTGCGCGACGCGAAGGCAAGCGCACATTCTACAAACTCAATCCACTGGCAGATTCCGTCGCGAGCGAATTCATCCAACTCGCCATCCGTGGGGCGAAAGAATTGGCGGAACATTCGCACGACGAAATCAATCTCAAGCGGGTGCTCGCCCGCCGCAAAGAACAAGCGCAGGTTTTCTTCAATCAAGTCGCAGGACGGTTTGATCGCGTGTATGGACCGGGGCGTTCGTGGCAGGCGTTTGGCCATCTACTCTTGCGCATGTTGCCCCAAATCACCGTCGCTGATCTCGGCGCAGGTGAAGGTCTGTTGAGCGAACTACTCGCGCGTCGCTGCAAACGCGTCATCGCCGTGGACAACTCAGAAAAGATCGTGGAGTTCGGCGCAAAGAAGGCGAAAAAAAACGGACTCAAGAATCTGGAGTTCCGTCAGGGTGATCTGCAAAACCCGCCCATCGAAGCCGCGAGCGTTGACCTCGTGATCTTAAGCCAAGCCTTGCACCATGCAGAAAATCCGGCGGCGGCACTGGCGAGCGCTGCCAAATTGCTCAAGCCCGGCGGACAGATTTTGATCCTCGATCTGCTGGCGCACAAGTTCGAGAAGGCTCGCGAACTCTATGGTGACCGCTGGCTTGGTTTCGCGGAAAGCGATCTTCACCGTTGGCTGGAAGCTGCTGGTCTTAAAAAAATCGAGATCACCGTCGTCGCC
This sequence comes from Verrucomicrobiota bacterium, assembly GCA_031384405.1. GTDB lineage: Bacteria > Verrucomicrobiota > Verrucomicrobiia > Limisphaerales > JADLHS01 > JADLHS01. The sequence continues at coordinate 4,349 of JANNAO010000249.1, forward strand.
GCTGAGGATCAACCGCCACACTTTCAGACCTTGCTCGCGAGCGGTGAAAAATAATCCTCACCTTCCCATCCAGCCGCCGTCAATGTTCAGCACAGCGCCATTCAGATAATCAGAATCGCCAGACGCCAGAAACACGCAGCCTCCCGCGATGTCTTCCGCCGCGCCCCAACGACCTTCGGGGATGCGATCCAAGATAGCCTTGTTACGAACGGGGTCTTCGCGCAACGCTTTCGTGTTCTCCGTGGCGATGTAGCCGGGCGCGATGGCGTTGACGTTGATGCGTTCCTTGGCCCACTCGTTCGAGAGCGCTTTGGTCACACCCGCGATGCCGTGCTTGCTCGCAGCGTAGGCGGGAACTGTGATGCCGCCTTGAAACGACAACAGCGACGCGATGTTCACGAGCTTAAGCCGCGAACCCTCGGACGCTTTGGCGCGACCGGTTTCAATCCACCATTTGCCGACAGCCTGCATCAAAAAGAACGGCGCGTTCAGATTCGTGGCCATGACGGCGTTCCAGTCTGCTTCCGAAAAATCCTTGGCGGGCGCGCGACGGATGATGCCGGCGTTGTTGACCAGCACATCAATCTTCCCGGTCTTGCCGAGAATCTGCGCGATGACATCAGCGGATTCCTTCTGCGTGCCAGTGCCGAGATCGGCGTTGTTGGCGAGGAACGAACCGCCAGCGGCTTTGACCTTGTCAGCGGTTTCCGCCAGATCACTTCGCGCCACACCGACGACAGTTGCGCCTTCTTTGGCAAACGCCACGCAGATGGATTGCCCGATGCCCCGGCTCGCGCCAGTGACCACGACTACTTTGTTTTTGAATTTCATAAATTGGGAAACATCGAATGTTCAACTCTCAACGCTCAACATCCAGAGCCACGCCACACTCCCTTCGATGTTGGGCGTTGAATGTTCGATGTTGAATGTTCTGGAATTGGCTTACCTCAAATCCACCGGCTTGACCGGATCCATATCATCAAACACTTGGTTCTCGCCCGCCATGCCCCAGATGAATTTGTAATTCCCTGCGCCCACGCCGAAGTGCATGGACCAGTTCGGCGACAACGCCACTTCATCGTTGTGCATGAACAAGTGCCGCGACTCCTGCGGTTCGCCGAGGAAGTGCGAGACGATCTTGTCGCCAAGATCGAAGTAGAAATAAATCTCCGTGCGCCGCCAGTGCGTGTGAGACGGGAACGAGTTCCAGACATTGCCCGGCTCAAGCGCGGTCAACCCCATCACAAGTTGACAGCTCTGGATACCGCCTTGATGGATGAACTTGTAGATGGTGCGCTTGTTGGCCGTTTCCGGCGCGCCGAGATTCACCGGGGCGGCCTCGGTGGATTTCATCATCGCGATCGGATACGCAGCGTGCGCGGGGCAACTCAGGAAATAAAACTTGGCCGGGTCTTTCGCGTCGTTGCTCTCGAACCTCACGGACTTCGTGCCCATCGGCACATAAGCGCAGTCCAGTTTTTCGAGCGCGAAAGTCTTTCCGTCCGCAACCACCCGCCCTGCCCCGCCGACGTTGATGACGCCCATCTCACGACGTTCGAGAAAAAACGCGCGCCCCGTCTCCTTGTGATTCGGCAGATCAATCGGCGTCAACGGCATCACGCCGCCGACCGCGAGACGATCCAGATCGGTGAACGTGCCGGTGATTTTCCCCGGCACAAAAAGAGCGTTGATGAGAAACGTGTCGCGAAGTTCCTGAGTGGACATGCCGACGACATCCTGTGGGCGCGGCATCCGGCGGATTGAATCATTAAACATGGCTGCGAAATTAGAGACGCACGCCGCAGTGGTCAACGCGAAGTTCAGTTTCCAAGGAAAGCCAATAGTAGGCGACGACGTGAGGAGTCGTTTTTTCTGCTCTGGATGTTTTCCTGAAGCACTCCTGACGTCGTGCCCTACAAGAAATGCCCTACAACGCGTCGGTCAATAAACCTTCCGCAGATTCGACGGCAGGATGTTGAGTTCCATCCGGTACTTCGCCACGGTGCGTCGCGCGATGACGATGCCTTTTTCCTTGAGCATCTTCACCACTTCTTGATCGGACAACGGTTTGCCCGGCGACTCAGCCTTAAAGATATCTGAGATCATGTCCTTCACGCTCGTGTTGGAAACGTTCGTGCCGGAATCCGTCTGCAATCCGGCGGTGAAGAAATACTTCATCTCAAACACGCCCTGCGGTGTCTCCATGTATTTGGCGGAGACGGCGCGGCTGACGGTGGTTTCGTGGACACCGACCACTTCCGCCACTTGAACCATCGTGAGTGGCTTGAGGAACGCCACGCCCTTGTCCATGAAGTCGTGCTGACGCTTCACAATCTCGCGGGCGATGTTGCCGATGGTGCTCTGGCGTTGATGCAGACTCTTGATGAGAAATTTTCCGGCACGAATCTTTTCGCGGATGTAATTCTTCACCTCCGCGCTATTCTCGCCTTGCGCCATCAAATCTTTATAGACGTTGCTGATGCGGAGATGCGGGATGTGCTCGTTGTTCGTGGTGACGACGAATTCGCCGCCGCTGCGCTTAACGAAAACTTCCGGGAGAACGAATTGATCCACTTGCGAAAGGAACGCGCGTCCGGGCCGGGGTTCAAGACGCGCGATGGATGCGAGCGATTCCTGAACTTCCTCCACCGTGCCGCCAGTGCCGCGTGCGATTTCCGGGATGCGGCGTTTGCCGAGCGCGTCCATGTAATCGCGCACGATCTCGTATTCGAGAGATTCCTGCTGACCTTCGCGCTCAAGCTGGAGCATGAGGCATTCACGCAAATCCCGCGCGCCGACACCCGCCGGCTCGAACGTCTGGATGACTTTCAGAACTTCGAGGATTTTGTCTCCGGTGACATTGGCGATGGCGGCGACGTCTTCGATGGACACCTTGAGGTAACCGTAATCGTCAACATTCCCGATGATGATTTCCGCGACTGGAATATCTGCTGGGGTCAGCTTCGCATCGCGCACTTGTTCAAGCAGGCTTTCAGCAAGCGACGTTGCAGCCACGAGAGAGTCGAACATGAACTGACGCTTCTCTTCGTCTTCGGCGGTGGCGCGGGAGGGTGAATTTGTCTGTGCAAAATTATCGCGCCAGTCCTGATCGAGTTGGACGAGCTTTTCGAACTCCGCTTGAAATTCGTCCGCAGGCGCATCTCCGCCTTCACCCGCCTCGCCCGCAGGAGTTGCATCTTCATTCAACTCGGCAGGCGGTTCAGCCAAGTCAGAAGCTTCATCCGGTGCGTCACCGTCGGCATTGCGATCCGCCATGTCGGAATCTGAAGAGTCTATCTCCTCAAGGACGGGGTTTTGCTGGAGTTCAGCTTCGACCAACGCCTTGAGTTCAAGCGTCGGAGCTTGCAACAACGCAAGTGATTGCTGGAGTTGGGGAGCCAATACCAGCGATTGCGACAACCGTTGCGATAAATGTAAGCCTTGCGCCATATTTCGAGCGCAAAGTTTAGCGACGAATGAACCTCACACAAGACTGAACTTGGCACACGGCTGGCTTTGCACCCATTAAAATCGTTTTAGATGACTTTTGAAGAGATCCCCACCTTTGTTCTCGGTTAGAACAGCGACGAAGATGACAAAGTAGTCAAATTGCCCTTAAAACCCGCGCAAGTCTGTGCTGCTTCTCTTCGGCAATCCCGGCGCGGGCGTGCGTTTGAGCACGAGATATTCGATGCCGTTCTTTTCGCAATACTCGCGCTTGCCACCTTTGTCACCGTCTTCGTTCACGGCGTAGATGTCGGGTTTGATGCGCTGGATTTCAGGATCGGCGTCGAGCCAACCATCGCCGCTGGAGATCAACGCTTGTTTCACGAACTTGATCGAGCCGCACACGTAACGACGCTCCGTCTCGCCGAGCAGCGGATGCCCTTCGCCTTTGAGCAAGCGGATGTTTGCATCATGCCCGACGACGACATAAAGATCGCCATACGCATTGACCTCTTCGGTGAATCGCACATGACCGGAGTGAAACCAATCGTAGCAACCGGTCACGATGACTTTCTTGCGACCCGGCAATGACGGCATCGGCGGTGGCTCAGGAAATCCGCTCAGACTGGTCGCGCTCAACACGCGATACTCAACTCCGTAGCCAGCAGCGAATGCACGGCGCACGGCATTGGCACTGGTTTCTTCATCCATCCAGATGTGCGGTTTGGTTTTCAGCGCGGGCAAATGGTCGGTGTTCAGAGAAGCGTCTGCTTCGATGACATGACTGACGTAGCGGACGGCGTTGAGAAAATAGTTTCGTTCCGCAAGCGAGAACTTCGGCGATGCGCCCGTGAATTTGTGAATGGTTTCATCCGACCAGAGCAACACAGACAATTCACCGAACTTCGCGGCCTCTTCGAGAAATCGCAGATGCCGCGCGCGGATGTCGTCAAACGCGCCAGAGACGATGATTTGTTTTGAAGCGTTGCTAGACATGGTCGTTGGTAGGGCGCGTCACTCCGGGCGCGCAGTCGGTGGGGCGAGCGTCCTCGCGAGCCGGCTCGTCAG
>JANNAO010000273.1:0-17832 GCA_031384405.1 Verrucomicrobiota bacterium
TCGCGAGCCTCTCGCATCAACCCAGCCCAATCCGGGCGGCAAGGATGCACGCCCTCTACGTCAGGCAAGGATGCCTGACGCTACAGTGCTACCGCCACGACCGGCCCCGGCCAACGGCCCGCGCCCCGCTTCATCCACGCCTGCGACGAGCGTGAATTCGCGCGACCAGAGGTCACGCTCGAATTCGAGGCGGTTGGTGCTGTGCATAATTCGTGGGCTCAAGGCGGATTCAATTGCAGGGAATGCAGAAGCATCTCATAAACCTCATCGGTTTGATTACCTGAGATGGCGATGTGAGTAATTTGGATGACTTGCCCCACGCCGTTAGTAACAAAATAATCAGTGCGTTGTGATGGCGTCGGTCCTGTTTGGGGGTGAGCCGCTTTTATGACAAACAAACCGCATTCGGTCGTAAAACTTTGCATTGCGCGAAGCGAAAGACCATCAGGGTAATTGTCGCCGATTACTTGAGCTAAGAGAAATTGGTCGCCATTTTTCTCTCTTCGAATCAACGCTGGTGGGCTGGGTGTGGGCGGATAATGTTGTTCCCATTCCGGACTGGGGGTAAGCCGCAATCCGGTGTTAACAAAAGCGACTTCGCCAGCAACTTTGGTCGGCTCGAGTTTTGTGTGCTTGCTAAAAAACAATGTCGCCCATCTGTTTGCCTGACGAGTTTTGTTTGCGCCGACCGCAGGGTTTAGAATCGCTATGCTGGCATTGGTGAACATTGCAGCAACGGCTTTGCAGAATTTAGGGGCGGCTTCATTGGCGTTTCGTATGGCTTGAGCGGCGCTTTTTCCCCTCGCAGTAATCTGGATAACGACATGGATGTTTGTTGTGACTACGCCGAGTCGATTGGAAGTAACAACAGATTTCTGGAAATGAAGCTCGGAGATGTCGGGAATAACCGCCTTTAGCTTTCGTTCAAATGATGGCTCTAAAATCGAATTTGTGAAGGGTTTCATCAGAACAAACACATCCGAAACGTATTGGTTGGATTTTAGTCGAGTCACCAAAACTATCGAAATGCTTGCCAAGCACCCAACGCAAGCAATGATGATCAAATACGCTTTTGTTTTGGGGCTAATTGAAGGCACAAGGATTAGCTCTCTATTACAACTTCACCGGCTTGCCCGTCGCCGCTGACTTGTCCGCAGCGAACATGACCTCATGCGTGCGGGCGGCGTCGGTGAAGCTGGTGAGCGGCATTTCTTTGCCGGCGGCCAGCGCGGTGAAGAACGCTTCGAATTGCGTGGTGTAGGGATGATCCGACACGTCGCCGGAATCCAGCATCTTCATGGAGAGTTCGCTCCATTTGTTTTTGTTCGTCTTGAGCTTTTGCGAATGGAATTTGTTGTCGAGCAGGCTGCCTTCGCTGCCGACGAGGTGCGTGTGGAAATAATATGGCTGGAGACAATCCACGATGGCGGCGCATTTGCCGATGCTGCCGTTCTTGAACTTCAGGAGCGTCACGCTGCTGGTGTTGTATTCGTAGGGCGCAAAGATTTTGCTCTTCGACTTGGTGTCGTAGCTGGTGACTTCGGCGACGTCGTTGCCCATGCAGAGCAGGAGGGCATCGAGCGCGTGACAACCAGCGGTGAGCAGGGCGCTGCCGCCGGCGTCTTTGCGGGTGTTCCAGCGGAATTGCCCATACCACGGGCCGATGCCGTGATAATAATCCACTTCGCCGTAGTGCAACGTGCCGAGCAGGCCTTGATCAATCGCGGCTTTGGTGGCGAGGAACTGACTGGAGTAACGGCACTCGAAGCAGACGCAGGTTTTGACCTTGGCCTTCTTGATGGCGGCTTCCATCTCGCGCAGGTCTTTGAGATTCAGGCAAAGCGGTTTCTCGATGATGATGTGTTTGCCAGCGCGGGCGGCTTTGATGACCTGCGCTTTGTGTTGATACGGGTAGCTGCAGATCGAAACGACGTGGATGTCGGGATCAGCGAGCATCTCGTCGAGATCATCGTAGGCGGTGATGGGGCTGCCGTGCTTGGCGCTGAGTTCGGCGGAATCCAGCGGGCGCGAGGAATAGATGGCGGTGACCTGCGCCAGCGGCGAGGCGTTGATGGCGGGAATGTGCGCGGTGGCGACCCAGCCGTAACCGATGATGCCGACGTTGTATTTTTTCATGCGTAGGGAAATTGAGTTGTTGCTACACATGCCATAGCGAGAGAGATGGGTTGTCAAAGCAAAAGGCAATGTGCGCGCATGACATCTTTGTGGGAGGCAGATTTGTTTGAACCGGAGAAGAGCCAAACTGGGTGTGGCGATCAAACGTCTTGGCTTGAGAAATTCCTGCGCGCTGGTATCACGAAGCTGCGGATGACAAATCACGAAGCAAGATTCGGCGGGATTTTCAGGTTGTACGGCGCAGACGGTCAGGAACGACTGCGGCGCGCGCATGTTTGCGTGGTCGGCATCGGCGGTGTCGGCTCGTGGGCGGTGGAAGCGTTGGCTCGGTCTGGTGTCGGGAAACTGACGCTCGTGGACATGGACGATGTTTGCATCAGCAACGTGAACCGCCAAATCCACGCCGCCACGGGCACGTTCGGCAAACCCAAAGTTGAAGTCATGGCGGAACGCGTGCGGCTCATCAATCCTGATTGCGAGGTGCGTGCGGAACAACTTTTTTTCACGGCGACCACGGCGGAGCAATTGCTCGCTCCTGGTTATGACGCAGTGTTGGATGCGATTGATTCGCGCGAGATGAAGGGATTACTCATCGCACTGTGTCGCGCGAAGAATATCCCCATCGTGACCACGGGCGGCGCGGGCGGGCGGCGCGATCCAACAGCGTTGCGCGTGGCGGATCTTGCGCAAGCCACGCACTGCGGATTGCTGGTGAACTTGCGGAAATTGCTGCGCACCGAACACAATTTCCCGCGCGATCCGCAACAACCCTTCGGCGTGGATTGTGTTTTCTCGCCAGAGCCGCAGGTGTATCCGGCGGGCGATGGAACGGTGTGCGATGTGAAGGCGCCGGGCGAGCGGTTGCGGTTGGATTGTCGCACTGGTTACGGCACGGCGTGTTTTGTGACGGGCGCGTTCGGCTTCGCAGCGGCGGCGCAAGTGGTGAAACGGATCACGGCAGGAGCGAGTGGGGATGGTGGTTAACGAGCAATGCTGTTCGGAAATAGAATCTGCGAAAGAGCGAATAAAACCTGCGTTGTGTCACTGTCCACAACCCCAAAGGGGTTGAGTCATATAGCCTAGGGTTGCGAGGAACGAGCTACCCTAGGTTGACGATCAATACGGATTCAACCCCAACGGGGTTGCATCACACTGCAACCCCTTCAGGGTTGATGACATTCTGGACAAATTCCTAGGGTAGCTCGTTCCTCGCAACCCTAGGCTGTATGATGGAATCCCTTTGGGATTCTCAGAATGAATTTCCGGATGGCATTTGATTAGGCCCAATAGCTCACATTGATTTCTGGAAATAGATTATCCCGCGTCTCGATTTCGGCGAGCCACTTGTCATCGAGCTTCTTCGTCGTGAGCTGCGTGTAAATTCCGTTGAAGCGGAGGAGATGGGCTTTGACGCGTTTCTTGGCGTAGTCGGGGCTGGTGTTGGTGCGGAGGATGAACGGCCAATCGCTGGATTGAGCGAGCAATAGTTCGCGCGCGGCTTGTTTGAGGGCACGTTCCTGAAGCGCGGTGGGCTTGGTGAATTTCCGCACGAGTTCGGTCATGCGTTCCTGTGCGACTTGCAGGTGGCGATATATCCACTCGTTCTTTTCGTTCAACCAGACGCGATAGTAACCTTCCTCTCCCCAACTCGACGCAGCAGGCGTGGCGATCTGGTTCGTCGGATGGCGGCGAAGATATTGTTCAGGCGTGATCAGTTCGAACGTCTTTTTATCGAAGTAAGCTTTGCGCACGAACAGGTCGAGGAACTCCGGACCTTCATACCACCAATGACCGAACAACTCCGCGTCGTAGGGCGAGATGATGAGCGGCGGACGATCCAGGACGGTGCCGAGTTCGGTGATCTGCTCGACGCGAGATTTGAGAAAGTGCCCGGCATGAGCATCCACAGCTTCGCGCGCGGCAGCGAGTTGATACGGTTGCTTGGGCGCAGAGCCGCCGGTGATGCGGTGATACTTGATACCGGTGAAGCCGCGATTCTCCGGCGACGGCAAGTGCGGTTTCACGTAATCGAAATCGAGATCGAATCCGATGTCGCGATAGAAATCGCGATAACGCGCATCGCCGGGATAACCTTCCGTGCGGCTCCAGACCTGGCGCGAAGATTCCATGTCGCGACCGAATGCCGCGATGCCGTTGGGCGTGAACACGGGTGCGAACACGCCGTAGCGCGGGCGCGGATTGGCATGGAGCAAGCCGTGCGAGTCCACGATGAACCAACGGATGTTCGCCTCTTGCAGATACGCTTCCACGCCGTCGAAGTAAGCGCACTCCGGCAGCCAGATGCCGCGTGGGTCGCAGCCGAAGCAGTCGCGGTAGTGATCGCGGGCGGTGAGGATCTGTGCGCGGACGGACGGCGGATGATTCGCCATCAACGGCAGCAAACCATGCGTGGCGCCGGTGGTGATGATTTCGAGCAGGCCAAAATCTTGCAGGCGACGGAATTTGCCGATGAGGTCGCCGCCGAGTTGTTGATACAACTCCCGCGCTGTCGTGAGGCGCGTGTGATACATCTTGGCCAGTTCCTGAAACTCTGGCTCCCAATGCGTGCGACTGATTTCTTTATCGGCAAGAGTGATGAGTTCGTCGAGATGCCGCGCGTAGCGGGATTGGAGCAGCGGATCGCGCAGCATCGCGCAGAGCGTCGGTGACAACGTCATGGTGATGCGCGCCTCCATGTTGTCGCGCTGCCAGCCATTCATCATCTGCAACAATGGCAGGTAGGTCTCGGTGATGGCCTCGAAGAGCCAGCTTTCTTCCAGGAACTTTTCGTGTTCGGGATGCCGCACGAATGGCAGATGCGCGTGAAGGATGATGGCGAGGTAACCGGGCATGATCTGAATTAAAAATGCAACATTAGAAATTAAAAATGCGGACTGAAAAGTTCGACGCGTGTCGCATCAACCCTTCTCGCGCGGGGGCTGGTTCAACTCCGGGTCTTGTAAGTGTGCGCCGACGTGTCCGTGAACTTCCGTGGCGCGGGTGAATTTCAATTCGACTGCGCGTCCATCCGTGCCGTCGGCAGAAACGGCGACGATGGGCATCGAGAACTTTCCGTCAGGTAGTGCGAATTGAAAACGAAACGAACCGTCCGCGCGCAGGGGGATTTGTTTTCCGGCGAGAGAGACGTTGGCGTTGGGTTCGGTCGCACCGTAGAGGATGAGTTCAGCATTCACGTTGAGCCAGAAATCTTGTTCGCCAACACCACCGAAGAATGAGGAGACGTAAGACGAAGGCGATTCAATGAAGGACGAATCACCGCCCGGTTGGCTTTCGTCGCCGTCTGAATCTTGCGAGCTAGGCATCGCGATCCCGGCTCGGTCGGCGGCGAGGATGTCGGCGAGTGCCTGTTCCTGCTCCGGCGTCCAGTCGGCGATGTGCATCGCTTCGGGGAAGTTTTGTTGCGTCCGGTGGCGGATGTTTTCAATCGCGCGGGCGAGCGGGATGTTTTGTTTCGAGTCTTCTCCGGTAAGTTCCTTGAGCAACGCCAGCATCGTCTCGAAGGAAAGTTCCAGCGGGATGGTGGCGAACTCGATGGTGGAGTCGGCGGAGATGTTGTCGGGCGGCGTGCGTTGCGGCGTGGAGGTGGCGAGGGATTTCCATTTGCGCCCGGCGCGATAGTAGCCGAGTTCGGTGGAATAAGTTTTTCCAGCCTGCTCGACGTGGACGAACCAGTGTTTGGATTCCGGGTGAACGTGGATTTCGGCGATATATCTCTGAGGTTGTGCTTCGTCGTGCAATCGCAAGATCAAGTGGCGATCAATGGATTTGGCGTTGTGGCGGAATTGTTCCTCGTGCGTGAAATCCCAGTGCGCGTAGAGCCAGTGTGGATCGCGAGCGGTGAGGAATAATTTCCCAGTGCCATACGAGGAGGGCAGGGGAGCATTGCCTTCATCGAAGTGATCGGGCGGAGCGGTCGGGCCGAGGGAAAACTTTTCTGCCGCGCCCGCTTCGGTGAGAAAACTAGGTTCGTCGCCTTCGAGCAGGAAAGCGGGGAGCGCGGGTTTGGAAACACGCGCGGGTTTGCGGGCGGGAAGTTTGCGAGACGATTGGGTTGAGGTAACTCGCGTTGTGACCTTTTGTTTCGGGGCGACCTTGAGTTTGGCGCGTGGCTTTGGCGGAGTGCGCACGTCCCCGGGCGCAGCGGCTTTCAATTTTCGAGACGCTGAGATTTTTCGAGCGACCTTGGCTGGCTTTTTGACCGTGCGCTTTGGAGACGCGACTTTTTTCCGCTTGGCGGCTGCGTTGGGTCGGGCTTTCGGCGGCGAGGCTTTTTTGACTTTGGCAGTCTTTGTTTTCGTGCGGGTGGTTTGGCGCGGTGAAGCGAGCTTGCTGGCCGGGGTGGCCTTCTTGCTTTTAGTTCCAAGCTTCGCGCGCTTCATGTGAAATGTGCGTTGAGACTAAAGAGACGAGCCGGATGGCGCAACGGGAATTCAGGGACAACTAAGACGAGCAGCCAGTTTTTATTTTGAAAAGCTCACCGCCTTGACCACAATCGCTTCACCGAAATGACTGATCCAATAGCTCTCCCCAATGCCGACAAGGTGTGGACTGGCCGCAGTCGTTTGATCGTCTTTCTGCTGGCGGCTTCCTCCATTGCCTGTCTGCTGGCGGATTTTTACAAGCTCTGCCCGATGAGTTTTTTCACACCGTTCATCTTCCTGCCGGCCTTCGTCGCATTGTGCGCACTCGCTGTGTTGGATCGGCTTCGTGGCAGTGGACATGTCTGGCGAGCGGTATGGATCGGGATGTTGGCCGGACTGCTGGCGGCGGTGGCCTACGATGTTTTTCGTTTGCCGTTCGTTTTTGCCAGAGAGTGGGGGATTGATCCCATCGTGCCGCCGATGAAGTTGTTCAAAGTCTTTCCTCGTTTCGGGGCAATGGTGTTGGGACAACCCATTGAGCAAACTGAATACTCCCTCGCGGCGCAGATCATCGGTTGGGTTTATCACTTCAGCAATGGCGCGACGTTTGGCGTGATGTATCTGGCACTCATCGGCGATGCGCGCCGTCGGCATTGGCTGTGGGCGGTGGTGTTCGCATCGGGGCTGGAGCTTGGGATGTTGTTCACGCCGTATCCGGCTGTGTTCGGGATACCGGTCACCGCGCGATTCGTGATCGTGACGGTTGCGGCGCACGCGATCTTCGGTGTGGGACTGGGCAGGGCCGCGCGATGGCTTTCGTTGAATTCTCAGCAGAGCGCAGAGGCTGCCGTGTGCGGAAATTAGTTTGGCGAAGCACCGGATTCGGCTGCTGACGACCGCGCTGCTATGCGTCTTTTCGCGGAAACAACGGCGCGGGTTCACCGATGGTGTGACCTGTGTTCAATCCTCCCCAACTTGCGGCGGAAAATTTGTCGGGCGACCCGGGCAAGCCGAGTTGCGAGTAAATCTTCGTGGCGGTGCCGGGGATGAATGACCAGAGTAACACGGCGAGCACGCGGCAGCTTTCGGCGAGATTGTAGAGGACTTCATCCAAGCGTTTCGCTTGCGCGGGGTCTTTGGCGAGACTGAACGGCTTGGTCTGATCCACGTATTGGTTCGCGCGATTGACGAGTTGCCAGATCGCTTGCAACGCACCTTGCAGATCGCTTTGCTCCAACAACGATTGCGTATCGGCGACGACCTTGGCGGCGTCGGGCGCGAGTTCATCATGGCGCGCGGGCACGACGCCGTTGCGATAGCGCTTGAGCATCGAGAGCGAACGGTTGACGAGGTTGCCGAGGCCGTTAGCGAGTTCGGCTTGGTAGCGCGACTTGAATCCCGCGTCAGTCCAGTTGCCGTCCGGGCCGATGGCGAGTTCGCGCACAACGTAAAAGCGGAACGCGTCCACGCCCCATTCGGCGATGACGGCGACCGGGTCAACGACGTTGCCAGTCGTCTTGCTCATCTTCTCGCCGTCCTTTTGCCACCAGCCGTGTGCGAGGATTTGTTTCGGCAACGGCAGACCCATCGCCTTGAGCATGATCGGCCAATAGACAGCGTGGAATTTCAGGATGTCCTTTCCAATCACTTGCACGTCTGCGGGCCAGAGATTGATTGCCGACCCGCCGTGCTCGCGCACCGTCGCGGCAGGTTGCCGATTGCCGATTGCCGATTGGGAAACAGCGAGGACGGCAGCATCACCCTGTGCGGCGGGGACGGTGATGTAATTCACCAGCGCATCAAACCAGACGTAGGTGACGTAGTCTTTGTCGAAGGGCAGGGGAATGCCCCAGTTCAAACGCGCCAGCGGTCGCGAGATGCAGAGGTCTTCGAGTTCGTTGTTCTTGAGGAAGCCGAGGACTTCGTTGCGGCGATAATCCGGCTGCACGAAGGACGGATTCGCTTCGAGGTAATCAATGAGCCATTGCTGATGAGCCTTGAGCTTGAACCAGTAATTGTTCTCCTGAATTTTTACGACTTCGCCGTAGGACGGATCGAACGTGCTGTCGGGGCGACGGTCTTTCTCGGTGAGGAAAGTTTCTTCCTTGGCGGAATAAAATCCTTCGTAAGTCTTCTGATAAAATTCTCCAGCAGCGTGAAGCTTGGTGAGGATGGCTTGAACGAAATCCTTGTGCCGTGCGCTGGTGGTGCGGACGAAATCGTTGTTGGTGAGTTCGAGCTTTTGCGCGAACGCCAACCAGTCTGCGGCGAGGCCGTCGCAGTAGGCTTGGGGCGTTTTACCATCGGCTTGCGCGGCTTGTTGGACTTTCTGGCCGTGTTCGTCGAGACCAGTGAGGAAGAAAACTTCCTGCCCAAAACTGCGTCGGGCGCGCGCGATAACGTCGGTGATGATCTTCTCGTAGGCGTGACCGAGGTGCGGCTGGCCGTTGACGTAATCAATGGCGGTGGTGATGTAAAACGGTTTGCTCATCCGTGCGCAGTGTGGCGAAGGAGGCGGGGGTTTGCAATCGTTCGGAATTTTCTAGGTGTGACTGAAAATGCCGCTCAACTTTCGTCCTCGTCGTCGTGCTCGTCCTCGTCCTCGGCTTGTTTGGTTGGAATTCGAGGACGACGAGGACGAGGACGATTCCCCCTTGTGAGCGGCAGTTCCAGTCACACCCGAATTTCCTCCCCCGTTGAATCAAACCCCGCGCGCTCACCGCAATTTATTCGGCGCAGCCTTCTGCGTCGAGGTCGCCAACGGATACAGGCCGGGACAGCAACCGAACGTCTCCTGAAATGCCGCGCTGAAATGGCTGAGGCTGTTGTAGCCCACTTCCAGCGCGACTTCTGTGACGTTGAACTCGCGCGCCTTGAGCAGCTCCGCAGCCTTTTCCATTCGCAATCGTCTCACGTATTGCGTGATGGTCTGGCCGGTCTGCGCAGAGAAAATCCGGCTCAGATAAAAATGGCTGCAACCGATCTTCCTGCCGAGTTCTTCGAGCGATGGCGGGGTTGCCGGAGACTGTTTGAGCAAAAAGATCACCTGCTCGACGCGGTCTTGAGCGAGCCGTTGCTGGCGTGTGCAGAAAAATTCCTCCTCCGGTTTCATCAGAAATGTCACCGCCAGTTCGAGTGCCTTGCACTGATACCAGACGGATTGCGCCGCTGTGTAGATCGGTGGCTGTTTCAATGTGGAGATCAACTGAAGCTGTTGTGACGTGAGTCGCACCGTGTTGCCCGTCACCTGGCTGCGCGCCGAGCCGTTCATCGCGCTGCGCACAAGCGGATGTAACGTCGCCTTGGCATCGCCCAGATGTTTCGCGAGAAAAGGGACGGAGTATTCGACGGTGAGGAATTGATGATGCTCGTTTGTTGCGCGGCGGGCGATCAATGGTTCGTCCGTGCGATGATAAAAGCCGACGGTGTTCTGTGAAAAATCTGTGCGCGCGCTGTCATCTTCCACGTAGCCGTGACCCTCGAGGTTCAAGCAAAGCTCGACGCAACCGGGATGGAAGCTTGCCGCCCAGTCGAACTCGCGCTTCGCCTGAAAATCATGCCACTCGATGCTGTAACCCACGCCGCGAAAACTTCCGAAGATCGGTTGCCAGCCCGCGCCGACATCGCGCCAGGCCGCAGCTTCAGTGAAGCCCGTTTCCGTGCGAAGAGTTTTCTTGGAGGATGAATCCGGCATGTTGACGCACACAGTGGCGACGTGCACGTGGATGTTCAAATATCAAAACGCGTGTGGCAAGAATTCTGAGCGTCTGATTTTTCTCAAATGCCTCTCCGCTTGACAGAGTTCAGTAGCTAGTCAGAATCGCCTTGAAATCCATCAGACTAACAGAAACCGAAACAACTCAGATCACATGAAACACAAAATCCGTCTCCTCACAGGCATCGTCACGATGCTGGCCATCACGACAACCACCACGCTCACGGCTGGTGAACTCACCACCTTCAGTTGGCATTCAGGCGTGGCATCGCTCGCGGCGACAACCATCAGCCCGTTGGCCGCGCCGAATAACGACGACGCTGTTGGCGCGTCGCCAAACACGGTGTTCGTCACGCAGAAGAATTACATTGCCATCGGCCCGGTGGACATCACCTTCAACGTCATCAACAGCGGTGGCACGTCGGAATATCTGTTCACCGAAGGCGTCTATAACAACACCGGACTCCCTTGGTTCGCATATCACATCGAGCTTGGGTTCGGTCACGGTGCTGGCTTCGTGAAATCAACGCTTGGTGATGGACTCGACTTCGACGCGCCAAGTTTCAATTCGCCGTTCAACTTCAATCCCGGCGGAAGTTTTTTCCCGACCGTCACCGTCACTGAAGATGACGTGTATGCGAGCGGCGGTGTGATGCCTTACTTGAGCTTCGCGGGTTACTTCCGATTCACCGTGGACGTGCCGGACGGCATTTCATCTTTCACCGTGCGGCAATCTCCAGTGGGCGTGCCTGAGCCGACTGCGCTTGGATTGCTGGCGTTGGGTGTCGCCGTGTTTGTTGGCAAACGCCGCCGAACTTGCTGAACCCATTCCAAACATGAAAACCCCGGAAGCCAGTGATGACTTCTGGGGTTTTGAATTTGAGGTCTTCGCTGTTTTCGGTGGAGTCACGAATTGGATATAACGATTGCCAAAAATGTTTTCGGAAGCCGAACCCACCCCCAGCCCCTCCAAGGAGGGGAGCATCGCAGGATGTGCTCGCAAAATAGTTCCTTTGCTAGGATTGGGAATTTCTCAGGACGCATCCAGTGGAGGATCGCCGAAGCAGTGCGCAACGCTACTCCATGTAACTGTACCAGCGCACTGATCGCCTCTGCATCGTCGGAGGCTTGAAAAGCCGCAGTGGTTGCAGTGCGGATGTCAGACTCGGTATTCAACTCATAGTTCCGCATATTCCGAACCGACTTCCACCGCGCAACGCGGACAAAGAGATCCTTTGGCAGATAACCGCGAATTCGAGCCTCACGAAAGGCACTTTCAAAGGCCCGTTCCGCTTTGGCATCACTGTCAGTGATTTCAGTCCAGTAATCGCACGCAAGTACGACAATCTTGTTGCGATCATTGAGCAAGGCCAGACCGCTTTGTTTGCAGTCTATTTCGGTTCGTGGCTTGACAGTTTTTTGGTCGAGGGTCTTATTTTGCATCGCGTTTTGGAGTTGGCAGCGGACGTTGGCACCGTGCGCGTGATGCGCCTTTCAAACCTGCGAATACCCTGTCGGCCTTAGAAACACGCTCGTGATGTTCGTCAGGATTTCCGCGTTGGTGTAGCCGGGCGTAGTACTCAGTTTTCTCCAGTCGGGATGGTTGACGAATTGCCCCCAGTTCTTGTCGCGCGTGGCCATGTCGTCGAACACCAGCATGTAGGTCAGGCTCGGCAGATTCGTGCCCACGAGTCCTTCGCCGAAGAAAACCGGTTGCAGGCCGGTGCGCCGGAAGATGTCCGTCTCGCCCACGTCGAACATCTCCACCTTCTTCTTGTTCGCCTTGCGACTGTGCGCTTCGTAGGTGCGCAACTCGAAGATGCGGGATTTCTTCGCCGCCACTTGCGCAGGGATTTCCAGCTTGGGCACGCTCTTGAACGCCAGCAGCACGGAGCTTTCCTTGCGGATGTAACCGGGATCAGTCGGCGGCAGATTCGCGAAGTCAGATTTCAACACGGCTTCGTCGGACTCGAACTTTTCCCGCGCCTCGTTCATCGCGTCCCACGATTTGAACGGGAGCAACACATATTTCGTCGGCTGATCCGGCCCGATCATCACATCGAACACGCCCACGGCACTGACGCCCGCGCGATTCCACGCTGGCACGGCGATGTCGCGATAGAACTCGTCGAAGCGCCGGAGCATCGGCCCTTGGCGGAGGTGATACTGGCGCAGCTTGTAGAACTCGCGGTCGGCAGCGGCGGGTTTTGTTTCGGCGGCGTGAGTGACAGCGGCGGTGGCGGCAGCGGCACTGGCGACGAGTGAGGTTTTGAGGAATTCGCGGCGTTTCATAATTTACTTTGTAGCAGTGGACGTTAGTCCGCTCCATCAAAAACATGGTTAAAAGAAGTTAGAGCCGATCCACATCGTTTTTCGTGTCGCGACTTGCGTTGCGGCGTGTTACCACTGAGTCGGAAGCGATGAACGTTCACCCGCCAACTCACACCTCCGATGATGCCGAGGTCAGCAAGTGTCTGACCCGCGCTGTTGCTGCTGTGCTTGTCGAAGAACCCACGCTCGAAGCCGTCACGATTGATCCCAGTCAGAAGAAAATTTCCGTCGCCACGCTTGGTCGCACGGATGAAGCGCGGTTGCGCGAGCGTATCAGCACCACGTTGCAGGAAGTGGAGCGGGCCGACAGCGCACATGCCTGTCAATTGCTCGTGAGCGGCGGAACGTGTGCGAATTGCGCCACGCCGTTGAGTGAGCCGGAGCGGAATCAATTCACCGTCAGCTACGATCACGGCGCGACCACGATTGCGCGGGTGACGTGTCCCACCGCCCCGAAATTCTGGCGTTGGCGCGATCTGCCGTTCCCCAAAGTCGTCCAGCGCGATGTGGAGTTTCTGGAGGATGAGGAACACGGTCATGGTCACGACCACGGTGATGAGTGGAAGCTGCAACTCGTACTCGCGGGTGCGTGCGGTGTGCTGGGCTTGGTTGCGGCGTATGCGGTGAATGAAACGTGGCGTGTGCCAGTGTTCGTGCTGAGTTTTCTCGCGGGCGCGTGGTTTCCTGCCGAGGAAGTTTGGGAGCGGTTGCGTCAACGCGCGATTGATGTCCACTTCCTGATGCTCGCCGTCGCTGCTGGCAGTGCGAGCATCGGCGCGTGGGGCGAAGGCGCGACGTTGTTGTTCCTGTTTTCGCTGTCAGGCGCGCTGGAGCATTACGCGCTGGGTCGCACGCAAAAGGAAATCCGCTCGCTGTTCCGCGAAGCACCGAAGACGGCGACAGTTCTCGACGCGCAGGGCAATGAGCGCGAAGTCAAAGTTGAGTTGTTGCAAACTGGAATGCGTTTGCTCGTGAAGCCCGGCTCACAATTCGCCGTGGATGCGGAAGTGTTGAAAGGTCGCACGGCGGCGGATGAATCCAATCTCACCGGCGAAGCGACACCTGTGGAAAAGGCGGTGGGCGATTCGCTGCTGGCGGGCACGATGAATCTTTGGGGCGCGGTGGAGGTCAGCGTGCTGCGACCTGCGGCGGAGAGTTCGCTCCAGAAAATCATCAAGCTCATCAAGGATGCGCAGCGGCAGAAAGCACCGTCGCAACAGTTCACGGACAAGTTCAGCACGTATTACACTTACGGCGCGCTGGCGTTGTCGGCGGCGATGTTCTTTGTGTGGTGGCTGGCGTTTGAACTGACGCCGTTCACGTCAGAGGGAGAAATCAAGAGCGCGTTTTATCGGACGATGACGCTGCTCGTGGTTGCGTTGCCGTGCGCGCTGGTGTTGTCCATTCCGTCGGCGGTGCTGGCGGCGATTGCGTGGGGCGCGAGGCACGGCGTGCTGATTCGCGGCGGCGCGGCGGTGGAAAAACTTGCGGATGTCACCATCGTGGCGCTCGACAAGACGGGCACGTTGACCACGGGCGAATTGCGCGTAGAAAAGGTGGAGAGCTTTCCGCCCGGTCGTGAAAAAGAAATCGCGCAACTCGCTTACTCGCTGGATCGGCTCTCGACGCATCCGCTCGCCCGCGCCGTGACACGGCACGGAAAGCAACAAGGATTCGCGCCTGTGGAGTTCGTACATTTTGAATCGGTGACGGGGCAGGGCGTGCGCGGGAAATGTGAACGGGGAGAGTTTAGTTTGGGGCGAAGAGAGTGGGTGATGAAATCTAGTGCAACGCTCGCCCTCACCCCGGCCCTCTCCCCCGGGGAGAGGGTTGGGGTGAGGGCGGGACAATCTGCTGAAAGCATTATTCCAGTCGAGCCGGGCTTCTCGGAAATCTGGTTGAGCGGCGGTAGATTGTTGGGGCGAATTATTCTGCGTGACGATATTCGCCCGCAGGCGCAGGGCGTGGTGGATGAATTGAAAGCCAGCGGCCTGCGAACAGTTGTGTTGACCGGAGATCGTCGCGCGACGGCGGAACATCTGAAGCGCGAGTTGCATCTCGATGAAGTGCGCGCCGAGTTGAAGCCGGAGGAAAAAGTCGCGGCGATCAAAGCATTGAGCGATGGCAAGAATCGCGTGGCGATGATTGGTGACGGTGTGAACGACGCGCCGAGTCTGGCGGTGGCGCACGTCGGCGTGGCGATGGGTGCGCGCGGTTCGGATGCGGCACTGGAACAGGCGGACGTGGTGTTGATGCACGACCGACTTGAGAACTTTCTCGCAGCATATCGTTTGAGCCAGCGGGCGCGTCGCATCATCCGGCAGAATCTGGTTGTCTCAATGGGCACGGTGGCGGTGTTGGTGGTGTTCGCATTGATCGGGAAGATTCCGCTGCCAGTTGGTGTAGTGGGTCACGAAGGCAGCACGGTGATCGTGGTGATGAATAGTTTGAGGCTGTTGTTCGGTGGGAAGAAGACGTGACACAGATTTCACGGATTTACACGGACGGAATCTCGCCGTCCCAATCCGTGCAAACCCGTGAAATCCGTGTCTAAATTCTTCCGTCTCCATGTTTCGCGCCTTGCCAAAGTTTTTCCTTCCTCGCAGACTGAACTCAACTTTGAAGCAGGTTTAATCGCATGAGTAATCACGCCAAACTCGAACTCGACGGAAAATCTTACACGCTGCCGGTCGTCATCGGCACCGAAGACGAAAAAGCGGTGGACGTGTCTGCGTTGCGCGCGGACACCGGCTACATCACGCTCGACGAGGGCTACGGCAACACCGGCGCGTGCAAGAGCAAGATCACGTTCATTGATGGCGAGAAGGGCATCCTGCGTTATCGCGGCATCCCCATCGAGGAGCTTGCGGATAAATCCTCCTTCATCGAGTCCGCGTATCTGATCATCTATGGTCATCTGCCGACGAGCGCGGAGTTGCACACGTTTTCTGATCTGCTGACCGCGAATCAAAATCTGCACGAGGACATGAAGTATCATTTTGAGAGCTTCCCTTCGTCCTCGCATCCGATGGCGATTCTCTCGGCGATGATCAATGCGGCGAGTTGTTATTATCCCGACTTGATGCAGGGAGATCGCGGCCACTTCGACGAACACGCGGCGCGCTTGATCTCGCAGGTGCGGACGATTGCAGCGTTCTCGTATCGCAAATCCGTTGGCAAACCGATCATCTATCCGAAGAACAACTACAAGTTCACCGCCAACTTCCTGCACATGCTCTTCTCGGATCCGTATGACGATTACGAGATCAAACCCGAAGTGGCGCGCGCGTTGGATTTGATTTTCCTGCTGCACGCGGATCACGAGCAAAATTGCTCCACGTCCACCGTGCGCATGGTGGCGTCGAGTCAGGCGAACATGTATGCGAGTTGCTCGGCGGGCGTGTGTGCGTTGTGGGGGCCGTTGCACGGCGGCGCGAATCAAGCCGTAGTCGAGATGCTGCAAGAGATTCATGCGTCTGGTGATGACGGCTCGAAGTTCATCGCAGCGGCGAAGGACAAAACCAGCGGCAAGAAACTCATGGGCTTTGGCCATCGCGTCTATAAGAACCACGATCCCCGCGCCAAGATCATCAAGAAAGCGTGCGATGAAGTGCTTGTGGCTTTGAAGATTGACGATCCGCTGCTGAACATCGCGATCAAACTGGAGGAAGCCGCGCTCAAGGATTCTTATTTCGTGGAACGGAAGCTTTATCCCAACGTGGATTTTTACAGCGGCATCATCATGCGCGCGCTGGGGATTCCTGTGGAGATGTTCACGGTGCTGTTTGCCATCGGCCGAATGCCAGGCTGGATCGCGAACTACAAAGAGATCGCTGATGATCCCAAAGGCCGCATCTGTCGTCCGCGTCAGGTGTATGTGGGTCAAGCGTTGAACTCCTATGTGCCGATCTCCAAACGCAAGTAGTCGCCGCATGAAGTCATCATGAAACGTATCCTCGTCATTGATGATGAAATTTGGCTGCGCGACATGGTGAAGATGGCGTTGAACCAGCGCGGTTACGACGTCATCGAAGCGAACGACGGCTCTGTGGGGGTTGAAGTGGCGCGCAAGGAACTTCCCGATCTCGTTCTCTGCGATGTGAACATGGAGAAGTTGGACGGGTACGGCACCCTCTCCGCGCTTCGCAATGACTCCGCCACGGCCACGATTCCATTCATCCTGATGACCGGTCTTGCTGACAACGCCGGGATGCGTCAAGGCATGGAACTCGGCGCGGATGATTACTTGCCCAAGCCGTTCACGCTCGAAGGACTCTATGGCGCCGTCGAAGCGCGGCTCAAAAAAGACAAGACCATCAAAGATCAGGCACAAGGCGCGCTCACCGATCTGCGCCAGAACTTGAGCATGATGTTGCCGCACGAATTGCGCACGCCGCT
This sequence comes from Verrucomicrobiota bacterium, assembly GCA_031384405.1. Taxonomy (GTDB): domain Bacteria; phylum Verrucomicrobiota; class Verrucomicrobiia; order Limisphaerales; family JADLHS01; genus JADLHS01. The sequence goes on from JANNAO010000273.1 coordinate 16,963, forward strand.
CAACGGCATCCTCGCCTACGGCGACATGCTCGCGTCCGATCCTTCGGGGTTTTCACACGAAGAGATCGCGGACATGGGGCAGACCATCGCGCAGAGCGGACGTGCATTGGAACGGCTCGTGGGAACATTTCTCGCGTATTCGCAGGTGGAAATTTTGCGCGCTGATCCGCAGGTGAATGTTTCCCTCAGTGCCAAACGCACTGCCAATGCCGCGCATTATGCCGAAGAAGCCGCGCGCAAACAGGCGGACGAATCCAAGCGCACTGGCGATCTCCAACTGAATCTCACACCGTTGACCGTCGGCATGTCCGAGGAATACTTCAGCAAACTCGTCAGCGAACTCACCCACAACGCGTTCAAGTTTTCCAAATCCAGCACTCCAGTGAGCGTGACGCTCGGCGCATCCGCTGGGACAGTGGTGTTGACCGTGAGTGATCGCGGGCGCGGCATGACCACGGATCAGATCATGAAGATCGGTGCGTTCATGCAGTTTGATCGCAAGACGAACGAGCAACAGGGCCTCGGCCTCGGCCTCACCATCGCGCGACAACTCGCGGAGCTACACGGCGGCGCATTGACGGTGCAAAGCGAACTCGGCGTGGGAACAACCGCGACGGTGAAGCTGCCGAGTGTGAGTTGATTGGAGTTCAATCCTTGCCTTGTCTGCGGCCAACTCAATGCACGTCCTTGTAGGGCACGACGTGAGGAGCGCTTCTGAGCTTCCGAACAATTTTCCAACGATGGACGACTCCTCACGTCGTCGCTTACAACGCATTGATTAAAAGTCCGAATACAAAAGTTTCAAACGGCTGATTGACAGGGCTGCGTTCTCTGGTTTAATGCGTCGTTCCAACACAACAGGGTATCCCA
>JANNAO010000336.1:0-4004 GCA_031384405.1 Verrucomicrobiota bacterium
CAATTTCCGGGTTTCATCCACCACGGCGTTGAGATCGCACGGCGCGGGGGGCGCGTCGGTGCTGCGGCTGAAACCCAGCATCGCGTCCACGACCTCCGCGCCTTGTTGCACCACGGTCTTGATGCGATCCACGCGCGTGCGGATTTTGTCCGGCTTGTCGGCGTTGTCCTCGATGATCTGCGCCGAGCCTTTGATGATGGAGAGGATGTTGTTGAAATCATGCGCGATGCCGGCGGCGAGCGAGCCAAGCGCGTTCATCTTCTGGCTGTGCAGCAATTCGCGATTGGCGATTTCGAGTTCGCGCGTGCGCTCGGCGATCTGCCGCTCCACTTCCGAGTAACTGCGCTGGAGTTTGCGATGACGATTGAAAGCAATCGCCGCGAAGAAAAGCGCGAAGACGAGCGCGATGGCTAGGATCAACACGAGCCGCGTCTCGCGATACCACGGCACGACAATGGTGAATTCCAACCGCGCCGGTTTGGGGTCAATGTTCCCCGCGCGATCCATCGCCCGGACTTGGAAGTAATGTTTCCCCAGCGCGAGATCAACGAACGAGATTTCGTTCAACTCCTGAAACGGCGACCACTCGCGCTCGTCGAGCCGATACGAGAAGAGCAGTCGCGCAGACGACGTTTGCTTCCACTTGTCGCGACCGCGAAACGTAAGCGTCACCACAGCACCTTCACGAAAGCGTGCGTCGCCGCCGGGCGCTGAAACGATTTGCGTGTGCGGCGCGGCGGTATCGGTTTCGGGATGAAACGCGCTCCAGCCGAGAGTTGTCTCGATGGAGATTCTGCCGGATGCGTCTTCGTGAATCTGTCGGATGTCGGCGGCGGGCAATCCGTCCTCCGTGCCGTTGGCGATCCACGCGCCGCTTGCGAACCGAGACACGCCATCGCTCGTCGCGACCCAAAGCGTGCCGTCGCGTGAACAGTGCAATGCGTTGACGCGTTCAAACCCACTCCGCAGGATGAGCCAGTTCTTGCCGTCAAATTCCCAAACGCTGTGCGGCGTGCCACACCAGATGCGTCCGTCCGGCGATTCCGCAAACGCAAAAATCTCCTCTGGCCCGATGAGGTTCGTGGAAGAAAAAATCCCCCACACGTTTTGATGTCGCCACGCGATCTCATTTGCACCGCCGAGCCAGAGGTCGCCGTTCTTGGCGGTGAGAAACGATTTCCATTTGCCCGGCGGATGCGTCTTTGATTTTCCGATGATACTCGTAACGTCCACGCTTTTTCCGCCGGGCTGCCCCGAAGGCACGCCGGGTTCGGCAGGCGAGACGCCCGCCGCCACGGTTGCCTCCCACAACTCGCGCGTTTGGCGGAACAATCCGTCGGACGTGGCGAACCACGTTGCGCCGCCGGGTTCGATTTGTTGATCAAAGACGCGTCGCACGGAAAAGTTTTCAGGCAGCAACGCTGGCGTGACTGCGGCTGTGATTTGGTTTGTGCGCGGGAGTAATTCGATCTGCGGCTTTTCGGGATCGGACGCGTCGAGTTGCAGAGTTTCATCGGGCAAAAAAATCATCACGCGACCTTGGCGGATGGGTGTGAGACGCACCTCGTTCGTTCTCCCGGCGCGAAAGTGCGCGGCGAGATGCGGCACGAGATGCGGCGACCACTCACCCTCGCGAAACTCCAGCAAGCCGTCACGCGTGACTGTCCAGAGTTGACCGCCGGGACTCTCGTAGATGCGCCCGCGATTCGTCCCCGGCGCCGCGATGTTGGTGAATTCGTAGCCGTCGAAGAGTGAGATGGGCGCAGACTTCGCATGGCGGATGAGGACGTTTCCGCTCGCGCCGACGGAGATGGACACGCAGGAATTTTCCGGCAAGCCATCCGCCTTGGAGAAGCTGCGCCAGTGATTTGTCTGCAACAGCGACGCGGCCATGCTCGTTGACAGCACGAGGAGCGCGGCAAAGAAACAAAGTAGCAGACGCGCGTTGAAGCAACCCCGGATGAACACAGAAGGAACTGGCGTGGCATGTGCCGCACCCGAAAGGATTGGAATAAGGAAACCAGGAATCCATGAATTGATTCCTCCGCTTCCTGGTTTCTTGGTTTCCTTATTCATCCGGCTTTGTCCGTTACAACAGCTCAAAAGCTTTCGTGATTCGAGCGCCCTCGGAATGTTCACGCTGCTGCGCCCGGGGACGGGCGCACTCCGAGCGAGAGTTATCTTAGCGCGACAATTCATGTGGCAGCGGGACGATTATCCGGCAAGGGCGATGATGTGCAATGAAAAGCAAAGGGTGTGCGGTGAGACGCACAGTTCCCAACTGGACGAAACAAGGTACAACAGGCGCGAACCCGTTTGTTTCACCCCAAACAAAAAATCCTATGAAGAACTCCTCTACGCCTCGCAACAGTGTTGTTGTTCTCACAGCCATCGTCCTGATGTTGATTGTTCCAGCCGTGAGTCGAGCGGCGTTGGTGGCGGCGTGGGGTGACAACTCTCGTGGACAACTCATCCTGCCGCAGTCGGCGCGCGGAGTGAAAGCCATCGCGTGCGGGTATTACCACAACCTCGCACTGAAGACGGATGGCACGGTGGTGACTTGGGGCGACGGGCAAGGGGTTGTGCCCGCAGGATTGGCCAACCTGACAGCCATCGCCGCCGGTATGTTTCACAACATGGCATTGCGGGCGGATGGGACGGTGGTGTTGTGGAGCAGCAGTCCTTACGGCCAGACAAATTCGCTTCCGGGATTGTCGGGTGTTTCCAAGATCGCCGCAGGGCAAGTGCATAACGTGGCGTTGAAGCACGACGGCAGCGTCGTGGTTTGGGGAGCGGGAAATTCCGGTCAAACAAATCTTCCGCCGGACCTGACGAACGTGGTGGCAATCGCGGCGGCAGCGCAGCACACCATCGTGCTCAAGTCTGATGGCAGCGTGGTGGCATGGGGTGGCAATGCGTTCGGCCAAACCAATGTGCCGACGGGGTTGTCGAACGTGACGGCGATCACGGCAGGGCCAATTTTCAATCTGGCACTTCGCGCTGACGGAACTGTGGTGGGTTGGGGAACACTGGCAGACTCGCTCACGAATTTTCTCGCGGTGAGTTCCAATGTGGTGACGATGGCGGCCGGGATTGATCGCGTGCTGTTGGTGAAGGATAACGGCAAAATTTTATCTTGGAGCAGCGATGTTTCAGGGCTGGCGACACCGCCGCTAGGATTGTCCAATGTCACGGCCGTGGCGGCGGGATTGATGCATGAGGTCGCACTGACATTTGAGGGGCCGGTGCAAATTGTTCAACTGCCACAAAGCGCGACCACATTCCTCGGTTCAAATCAAACATTCGCAGTCGTCGCTGAAGGTCGCGGCACGTTGACTTATCAGTGGTATCGCAATGGAGCGAAGATCACGGATGATGCACGGATCACCGGAGCGACTGGCCCGACGATGCTGATCGGGAATCTTCAGTTCAGCGACGCTGGGAGTTTCACCGTGATAGTGAGCAATGTGCTCGGCGCGATGATCAGTGACGCTGCGACGCTGGCTGTCGTCAGTCCGCCGTATGTCATCACGCGCACGGCTGATCAAACTGTTGGGGCTGGAACGAGCGTATCGCTCTCGGTGTTCGCGGGCGGCACGGCACCGTTGACGTATCAGTGGACATCAAACGGAACAAACCTCATTGGAGGACCATTTAGCAGCCTGTTTATTTCCGTTGCCCAACCCGAACACTCAGGCATCTACTCGCTGATCATCAGCAACGCATACGGAGTTATTTCGACGAACATCGCGTTGACAGTGACGAACACCGCACCGTATTTCACGCAGTTGCCATTCTTCACCACCACAAACTTGAGAACCACGCTGACCTCGCCGCTCGCAGTAGGTAGCCGTGCCACGCTGAATGTCACTGCCAGAGGATCGCTCCCGCTGAATTATCAATGGAAGTTCAACGGTGTGGATCTGCCTGGTGCAACAAACGCAACGCTGCTGTTCAATCCACTGCGTTACGATCAGGCGGGATATTACAATGTGGAAGTCAGC
>JANNAO010000338.1:0-3784 GCA_031384405.1 Verrucomicrobiota bacterium
CGCTCAGTCTGCTTTATTTTCAGCCCACGATGCACGCGCTGCTGGGCTTCGCGCTGATGGAGACAAAACAATTCGCCGAAGCAGAACAGGAACTCCGCGTCGCCATCGCCCAAACCCCGCGCCACCTCGTCGCACACGAAGCACTCGCGAAACTGTATCGCCAACACCTGAGCCGTCCCGCCGAAGCGTTCGCGCATGAAGGCCGGGCCGGGGCATTGCGGAACGAACTTGCCGAACGCAAACGTGAACGCCGGTCGGCTGGAATTGGGAAAGTTGTTGAAGCCCGCGCTTCGGAAGAAATCATCCACGGTGAAGAGTTGTTGGCTTCCGCCGAGATCGCTGCGCCGTTCGATCCGGCGGTGGATCGCTCGCGTGTCATCACAGTCGTCAGCGGACTTCCCCGCAGCGGCACGTCGTTGATGATGCAACTGCTCGTGGCGGCGGGCGTCGTGCCGATGACCGACTCGCGCCGTGTGCCGGACGAAGATAATCCGCTGGGATATTTTGAACTGGAGAAAACCCTCTCGCTCGCGAAGGACAACTCGTGGCTTCCCGAAGCGCGCGGCAAAGCCATAAAGATCGTCGCACAACTTCTGCCGCTCCTGCCTACTGGCGAGTTTTACAACATCGTCTTCATGGATCGTGATCTCGACGAAGTTGTGGCGTCACAACACGCCATGCTCGCGCGGCAGAATCGCACGGGCGCACAACTCGATGACGCGAAGCTCAAGGAGACTTACACCGCGCAACTCGGACGCGTGCGACGCGTGTTGGCGCAACGGGCGGATGTTCGCACGATCACCGTGAATTACGGCAACCTGCTGGCGGATGCAACGGCGGAAGTCATGCGGCTCGCGGAGTTTCTCGGCGAACCGTTTGATCAAGCGGCGGCAAACACAGTCGTGCGCCCGGAAATGCGGCGGCAGCGTCGGTGATCGAATCTGAAGGAGCGCGGCTGTGTCGTCCTCGACCAGCCGCAGCAAGGTAGATAACAACGGAGACTTCAGAAAAACCAAAACCCGGGCTTTTTGAAGTTGCTGCGGCTGGTCTTCGACACAACCGCGCTCCGGGGGCTGTTTCAAGATGCGCCCAATCAAATCCAAGTAGTAGAAATCCCGTGTTCATCAGCGTGTGGTTGTGGTTAGTATCCTCGCGCGATGAAGATCATCTGCGACGAATCTTGTGCTGGTTATCACAACCCCGGTCACCCGGAACGCCCTTCCCGGATTTTGAATTCGCTGGCACTGCTGCGCCGCCAAAAAGATTTGCCGATTGACTGGCTCAAGCCTGTGGCGATTTCTGACGAGGCCATCCTGCGCGCTCATTTGCCTGAACACATCGCGCGTCTCCGAATTCCGCAACCGTTCGACGCAGACACGTTTCACTTTCCTGAGATCGAACAGATCGCGCGTCTGGCTGCGGGTGCGGGTGTGATGGCGGTGGATTTTGCGCGAGCGGGTGAAACAGTTTTTTCTCTGATGCGTCCGCCGGGGCATCACGCCACGCGCGCTGAGGCAATGGGGTTTTGCTACCTGAGCAACATCGCCATCGCCGCGCTTCATGCGCTGGCCACCGGGACGAAACGCATCGCGGTGTTCGACTTCGACGTGCATCACGGCAACGGCACTGAGGACGTTCTCTTGAACCAACCGGGCGCGGCGTTCTTTTCCGTGCATGAACACCCATGCTATCCCGGCACGGGCGCCACGCATGTGGGCGACAACTGTTTTAATTTCCCCATCCGTCCAGACGCCACGCGCGGGGAATATCGCGCGGCATTGACGAGTGCGCTCGCGGAGTTGAAGCGGTTTCGCCCGGAGATGATCGGCGTCTCAGCGGGGTTTGATGCTTACTCGGGTGATCCGCTGGCGAACAGTCCGCTCGAAGCGGAAGATTTTCACTGGCTCGGTGGCGAGTTGCGGAAGTTGGACGTGCCGATGTTTGGTCTATTGGAAGGCGGTTACAGTGATGATCTGCCGGAATTGATCCTGGCGTATCTGAAAGGTGTGAATGGAAAATGATTCTTCTCCTATCGTAACAAAATTTTCGTTGCTGCTAGTCGCGACACTCATCGTCGCCGGATGTGCGACTCGCAACGCGCCACAAACTTCCTTCACGCTGGGTGAGACGATGATCCGGGCAAAAGTATTTCAGCGAGGCGCGTCTTCACTCACGATGTTCAACGTCCACGATGACGAGAATACTTCGGTGCTCGCTGGCAAGATCGTCGTTCAAGAATCCGGCGGACGGCTCATCGAACTCGCGCACAGCGGGCGCCGGTTTGTGGAGTTCAACCTGGACGGCCAGACGTATCGCTTCGATCCGAACCGCATCTTCTCCGACGACGGAATCCGCGCCACGCTGTCACGGCGTAGCCATTATTCCGAAGCAGCTCACCGCGTCGTGAAGGAATTCACCGCACGATTCATCAAGCAGTTCGGACTGGATCGCGAGCCAGTGATCGTGGCATTGCACAACACCGACGGGCACGGGCTGACAATCAACAGCTATCGCGCCGATGGCGACAAGAGTTCTGCGTCCGCCACGCTTCACGTCAGCGCGCGGCGTGGGGCTGGAGATTTTTTCTACGTCACCGACCAGCGCTTCTTTGATTACCTCAAGGCGCGCGACTTCAACGTGACGCTTCAAGACGATGCGACTGTTCCTGATGACGGCTCGGCCTCGGTTTATTTTGCGCGCAAAGGAATCCCCTATCTGAACATCGAAGCCGACATGAGCCATCTTGATGAACAAACCGAAATGGTGCGCGCGGCGAGAGAGATGATCGTGGAACTCGGTTTGACCAAGGGCGAAGTGGAAACACCGAACTGACTCCGCGCAGGGCAGACGCATCTAAACCGGAACGATGCAGACGAACGGGGGCGGGATAAACGCAAAGACGCTGAGAACGCGAAGAGGCGCAGAGATTTCACTAACGTGAACCGATCACAGTATGGTGACTCGTCTTCAATCTTTTCCCCTCTGCGTTTCTCTGCGCCCTTTGCGTCTCCGCGTTTCTCCCGCCTGGTTTCAACTGCATTTCTTCGGCTAAAAATCTCATTAACACCGTGGCTTTAGCCCGGTGTAAGAAGAGGGGAGATGAGTTTCCAGCCGTTTCAACGGCTTTGGGGACGGACGAGAGAAACCGTTAAACCCGACTTCCGAAGTAGCGGCGGGCATCCGTGCCTGCCCGGCGGAAAGAAATGCACGAGCAACACACGATACAGGAAATTCGAGAGACGTACAGAAATCCACGCCCCTTTCCGGGCGGCAAGGATGCCTGCCGCTACAATCGCGCCGCCCCGCCAGTTCCATTTCGGAGTTCGGGTTAAAACGCAATGCCTTTCGGAAATTCCCGAACGGCTGGGCCGTGATAATGACGGAGCGCCGGTCTGTGACCGGCTTTGCGGCTGCAAACATTCTGCCCGTGTGGTGTTCCTGTGAAGTGTGGCAGCACCCGCATCCACCAACCCATAAGCCGGTCGCAGACCGGCACTCCGTCTGCGCGGAATTTCCGAAAGGCATTAGGTTAAAACGGTTCTCCCAGAGTTTCTCCATCATTTCCACCGGGCTAAAGCCACGGTGTTAATGAAAGCCCCTAAAATTCAAACCACTTTAGATGCGTCTGCCCTATGACGACGCGCAGGGCCTACGCACCAAACGTGTTTTGGTTGGGGGTGTAGGAAGCAGTTGATTGGAGTCAACTTGCGAGGGTGAATTTAGAGGTTCCCAAACGCGTTGAAATGTGGTTGATACTGCGGATGCAAAACGCCGCTATCAATCC
>JANNAO010000325.1:0-9893 GCA_031384405.1 Verrucomicrobiota bacterium
GCGCCGTGGCCAACAGTGCGCTCGTGAAAACAAGCTGGCACGGCGGCGATCCGAATAGGGGGCGGCTCATTGACGCCATCGGTTACAGCGCGGCAACAGTTGTCGAAGAAAAGGTGGACATCGGTTACGCGGCGACGAACTCGAAGAAAGTTCTCTGGAGCTTGAAGCGCGGCCAGCCGACGAAGGCGACTTACAAGGAGCTTTGTCTCGCGGCCTCGCCGAAAGAGTTCGAGTTGCACATCCATCTGAATCTCGGCAAGGCGAGCGCGGTGATGTACGCCGCCGATCTCACGGAGCATTACGTGGAGTTCAACAAAGGCGACGTGACCGATCCGACGACGCTGGGTGGTTGATCAAAGCTCATCCTCGCGCTCGGTATAAAACAACTGATGCGCGCGGGGATAATCCGCTTCCGGCACGAGGACTTTTGCCAGACGGTTCAAGTCGCCGTCATCCGGCGCATCAGCGTCCACAAATTCTTGCGTGCCGACGATGCCATGCTTTTCCAGCATGGAGATAATCATCTCCGTGTTGATGACCGGGCCGGTGTAGAACAGTTTCACGGGGGAAATTATCCACGGAGGTCTTTGTGTTGAACATAAATTTCTTCAACTCTGCTCTTGAATAGCGCGCGCCAGTGCGCGTCAATATTTACGCTCGTATGAAAGTCAGGCTTAACAGAACAGGTTTCACGCTGATCGAGTTGTTGGTGGTCATCGCCATCATCGCGATCTTGGCAAGCATGTTGTTGCCCGCGCTGGGCAAGGCCAAGGCTCGCGCCCTCACGACGCAATGCGCCAATCAACTCCGCCAACTCGGCGTGGCGATGCAGATGTACGGCGACGACGCCAATAATCATCTCCCCGCAGCGCACGGCAGCGTGCCGTGGACGAATGTGAATCCTGCGCCGTGGTCGCGTCCGCTGGTGGATTATTATCAGACCACGAACATCCTCCGCTGTCCCTCCATGAGCCAGCATTACGGACAGTCGCCTTACAGTTATTTTCTCGGCAACCGCGCGGTGTTTGTTGCCACAAGCGCGCCCGGCGATCTGAAGCTCACCGCCATCAAGCCCACGAGCCAATATATTTTGTCCGGCGATGCCAACTGGCCGTTCGATCCGCGCGATGCCGATCCTGACAATTATTCGCAGGACACGCTCTTCTCGTTCACGTCACCGGCGCATCTGGGTTCGGTGAACATTCTCTTCGCAGACGGTCATGTGAAAAACCACAAGCGGTTTGATCCGGGCGAAATGACTTACGCGCTGGATCGTCCGGGCGTGGCGTTTTGAGGCAGCTACACCGTCATCAATTCGCCGCGCCGCACTGCGCTCACCGGAATTCCTGCCACTCCGGCTCGTTCGCAAAAATCCAGCGGTAATACTCGCGCTCCTTGAGATGAGTTGCAGCCGCTTCATCCACAATCACCGTGGCGCGTTGGTGTAATTGCAGCGCGCTGGCGGTGACCATGCTCGTGATCGGGCCTTCGACGGCTTGAGCGATGATACCGGCTTTCTCCTCACCTGTGGCAAGCAACAGACAACGCTTCGCATCGAGGATCGTGCCGACGCCCATCGTGATCGCGCGGCGCGGCATCTTGTCTTCACCGCCGAAGAAAGGCGCGTTCTGTTTGATAGTCGTGGGCGTGAGAGCTTTTTCGCGCGTGCGCGAACGCAGAGCCGAGAGCGGCTCGTTGAATCCGATGTGACCGGACTTGCCGATGCCGAGCAGTTGCAGATCAATGCCGCCCGCCTTCGCGATCAAGGCTTCGTAGTGACGACATTCCGCGCCGAGATCCGCCGCGCGTCCATCCGGCAGATGCGTGTTCTCAACGTTGATGTTCACCTGCATGAACAGATGTTTGTTCATGAAGTAGCGGTAAGAATTGGTATCCGTCGCCGCAAGCCCAACGTATTCGTCCAAGTTGAACGTGCTGCACTTGGAGAAATCCAGCTTCTGTTCGCGATGCATCCGCACGAGGTGGCGATACACCGCTTCCACCGTGCTGCCCGTGGCGAGACCGAGAACGGCGCGGGGATTCGAGCGCAGTTCGTTCGCAACGATGCGGGCCGCGAGCAACGCTGCTGCTTCTTTGTCACGTTGAATGATGAGTTCCATGAGTGGATTAAACCAAATCGGCTGCGGTTGAACACCAAGAATTGAGAAACGGAAACAGCTTTGACACGGATTTCACCGATCAACACGGATTCAATCGGTGACAATCCGTGAAATCCGTGTCAACTCATCCCGTTTATTCCGTTCACAACTTCAGATAAATCCCCTTCAAGTAATTCGCCTCCTTGAAGCTCGCGTGATGGTCTGACGCATGATGCGTTGTCTGCATTTCCTCGAATCGCCGCCCGGATTGTGCCGCTGCTTGCCGCACTGCGCCAAAAAATTCCTCCGCGCTCACATGCGCTGAACACGAACACGCCAAAAGAATTCCTCCCGCGCTAAGATGCCCGATGCCGGACTCCACCAGTTTGCCGTAGGCGCGGATAGCTCCCGCACGTTCAGCCTCGCGCTTCGCGAGCGAGGGAGGATCCAGCACGATGAGGTCAAACTTGCGCGCCGCATTTCCCGCGAGCCACTCGAAGACATCCGCCTGGATCGGTTCATGGCGACAACTGGCGATTGCCGCATCGCCTGAGTTGAGCGCGAAGTTGCGTTTCGCCGAGGCCAGCGCGTGCGCGCTGGTGTCCAGATCGGTCACAGACTTCGCGCCGCCGCGCGCCGCATACAGCGAGAAGCCGCCGGAAAAACTGAACGCGTTCAACACGTCTCGCCCATGCGACAACGTCTCGACGATGCGGCGGTTCTCGCGTTGATCGAGAAAGAATCCTGTCTTCTGGCCGCGCCAGACATCGGCCTCGAAGCGGATGTTGTTCTCGCGGAAAACAACCGGTGCTTCCGTTAGCGCGTCGGGATTCTTCGCAAACAGCGATTTGGTTTTATCCGGCAGACCCAGATTTCTGCTGGCTCGCAGCAAGATCGTTTCTGGCGCAAGCCGATGTTTCAGCAACTCGCTGATCTCTTCGATCCGGTCCAGCCACGCCGCTGTGTAAATCTTCATCACCAACGTCGTGTCGTAGCGATCCAGCACCAGCCCCGGCCAGCCATCGCTCTCGCCGTTGATGACGCGATAGCCCGTGGTTTTCTCATCGAACAATCCTTCGCGACCGCGAAGCGCGGCATCGAGTCGCGTGCGCCAGAACTCGGCGTCCACTGTCAGCGGCTTGCCGACATGCAGCACGCGCACGCGGATCGGGGATTGTGGATCAAAAAATCCGACGGCGAGAAACTTGTCACTGCGATCAAAGATCACGGCCAGCTCCCCAGCCTTACCGTTGCGATTCTGCTCGCGCACGCTGTCAGAATAAATCCATGGATGACCCGCGCGCAGATAATTTTCCGCAGTCGCCGTGACACGGAGACGCAGGCGGTTTGCTTTTAGTGGAGGTGTTGCTGGCGCGCTCATGAATTCTTTTGCGCGTCAGACGGAGGCTGGTTTTGTTCAGCAAGGTCACCGCATTTCCGGCGCATCCAATAATCCATCGCCAAGCCCATCGCGTTGCGATGTGGAAACGTATAGACCAAGCTGAAAGCGATCAGCCCGGACGAGAAGTAGAACCAAAGCGTCTCAGGATTGTTCAGCCGGACATAGATCAACACGACGAGCGGGAACAAGAACACCGCACGATCAATCAACACCAGATACGCCCACAGATCGCCTTCATCCGCGAGAAATTTGAAATTACATTTCGGACAACGCTCGTGAAGCTTCAGCCAGCCGACATACACATCGCCAACGCCACAATGCGGGCAGCGACGGTTCGCGCCACGCCACAACAAGGTGCTCAATTTGGGGATCGGTTCAGTCATCAATCTGGCGATCTGAGTTTGTGACAACCATTCATTCCGCGCAAGTGTCGGAGAATTCATGCGTGTGACTGGAATCGCCGCTTAACCTTCGTCCTCGGCTTGTTGGGTTGGAATTCGAGGACGACGACGAGGACGATTCCCCTCGTGAGCGGCAGTTCCAGTCACACCTGGAATTCATCCGGCAAAGAATCCCTCGCGTCGGAAACGTTTTGAAGTAGGATGAGCGCAATCAAATTCCCGTCCCGATTCGTCGGCGAAAGATTTGTATGAACACAACCATCGCCTACATCGCTCTCGGATCGAACGTCGGGGATTCGCCCAGCATCCTGCGCCGGGTAATGGATCAACTGGAAAAACTTTCCGTCAAACCCCTCAAACGGTCATCACTCTGGCAAACCACGCCCGTGGATTGCCCGCCGGGTTCACCGACTTTCGTGAACGCCGTCGTGGGGCTGACAATTCAACCCGGTGAGACTTCCTCCACGCTGTTGGCGAAATTGCTGGCGATGGAGAAAGATTTCGGTCGTCGCCCCAAAAAGATTCTCAACGAGCCGCGCCGACTGGATTTGGACCTGATCGCGTTTGGCGATGAAACCTCATCCCGCCATAATTTGGTTCTGCCCCATCCGCGCGCCCATGAGCGGCGATTCGTCTTACAGCCGTTGAACGAGATCGCTCCAGACCTTCAATTGCCCGGCCATCGGCACTACGTCTCGCAACTGCTCGCCGCGTTGGTGAGCAAGGAGATCACGGTGCGGTTAAGCGAGTGAGTTTAATGCGGTGTCGCTGCGGTTCCACCAGTGGCATTCGCCGACTTGGGCGGATGGAAGAACAACGCGAGTGCCACTGATGCCGCAGTTGCCACGAACATCGGCACGAGGAACAATCCTTTGAAGTTGATCGCCTTGGTCGCGGCGTCGGTGAACTTTTCCTGCATCAACCACGGGCAGATGGAATTTGCCAGCAACGCACCCACACCGAGAATCATCACGTTGAACAATCCCTGCGCACTCGCACGGGCATCCTTGGGGAAGTACGCATCCACGAAAATGTAAACCGTGGCGAAGAAGAACGCGTAACAGATACCGTGAAGAACCTGCACGAGGATGATGACTTCCTTTTGTTCAGGCATGAAGGCATAGACTGCGAACCGCGCCGCGTGACCGAGAATTCCGACGATCATCGTGGTGCGCCAGCCGAGTTTCTTCAACGTCGCGCCGAGGATGAACATGGTGAGGATTTCAGCGATCTGACCGACGCTCATCACGGGCATGATCCAATTGCCGGGAATGCCAACGCCGCCGTCTTTCACCGCCGCGCCGAGGAACGAACCCGTCCAGTTGAAGTAGCAATTATGGACGAACGAATCCGCGAGAGTGACCACCCACAGCACGAGCACGAAGGGATGTTTGAGCAACTTCATGGCTTCGAGCCACGCGAGGCTTTCGCCTGCGCCCTCGGTTTTCTTTTTCGGCGGCGTATGCGGCAGCAACAAACTGAATGCGGCCAGCACCAGCGATGCAACGCCCGCGACCACGAATGTCCACTTGGTCGCAGACTTGAGCGCGTCACCCGTCAATCCTGAGCCGAGCACGGCACTGAGCCACGCGGTGAATCCCGTGGTGTTTGCGGCGTGAACCTTGTCCCAATCCACGAGAATGAACGTGAACGGCCACGCGGCGAGAATCCAACCGATCGTTCCGCCCATGCGCACGATGCCGAATTCTTTTTGTGCGTCCTTCATGCTGGCGAAGGCGATGGAGTTGGTGATGGAAATGGTCGGGACGTAAAGCAGGCAGTGAATCAGCATCAGACCGAAAAACGGCCAGAAACTTTTCGTGAACGCCAGACCGAGCATCGCAAGACCTCCGACGAGATGGCTAAACGCGAGAAACTTTTCCGCCGCGAAACTGCGATCAGCAAACTGGTTGCTGAAGAACATGCCCACGATGGCGGCGATGGGAAACGCGTTGAGAATCCAAGCTTGTTCGCCGGGCGTGAAACCAAGACTCGGCAGATAACCGAAGATCAACGGCAGCCATGCGCCCCAGATGAAGAACTGGAGCACCATCATGATGAAAAGTTTGTTGCGAGGGGAATTGTTCATAGTGATTTCGGCTGAGAATAGAGAACTCGGCGCAACCGTGGCAAGAGGGGAACTTGTCCGCAGCGGACATTTTGATGCGTGCGACTGCTGAGTTTGCTGGCGCTCACGACGGATGTTTCTCAGACTTATCCCACCAAATCATGATACTCGGCATCGGAACAGACATCGCAGAGACGGCGCGGATCAAGGGTTCAATTGAACGCTTTGGAGAGGACTTCCTCAAACGCATCCTGCTGCCGGAGGAGATCGTTTATTGCATGGCGCACAAAGAACCGGCGCTGTACGTCGCAGCAAGGTTCGCCGCGAAAGAGGCAATCTCAAAAGCGTTCGGCACAGGCGTGGGCGCAGAACTCGGCTGGTGCGACATGGAAATCCGACGGAAGGAAACCGGCGAGCCGTTCGTGGTGTTGCACGGCGGCGGGAAGAAGTTGTTCGAGGCGCGCGGTGCAAAGAGTTTGCACATCACGCTGACCCATTCGGCAAACTACGCGGTGGCTGTCGCTATCCTAGAGGGCTGAAAGATCGCGCTCTGATCCGAGGAGTGAACCTGTTTGCGACGCGAATAGCAGATCGTCGCTACGCCCAGAAGCAGGAACATGGCGGCGCGCGGCTCAGGCACGAGTGCCACCTGTTGAGTGACGACCACCCCGGAACGAGGATGTTTCTCGATGACGGGTTCGCTACGAACTACAAGTTTCTCCCGAGGAGTGCCGGGCACTTTCTTGGAAATCTCGATCAGGTGTGAGAAGAAAAGCAGACCGAGCAACACCGCCACCATCTCGATGGCACGACAGACTCTTTGGTGGCTCTTGCGCTCATACCGGCGGCGGAATCTTTGCACCGGTGGTTTCGTGCGGATGCCGATTGTGAGTGAGTTGTTCATGTTTGAATCGAATGAATCCGTTCAACGACCCGATGAACCCCAGTTCTGTTTCACGCGGCGTCCGTAGATGATTCCGCAGACACCCAGCACGGCGATGGCGAAAGCCCCCGGTTCTGGCACGGGCACGAACGGTGTGAATGTGAGATTCAAGTTCCTTCCGTCAGATGAAACAAAAATCCCAAAGCGTCCGCCGGTTTGTGGATTGATGAAGTTACCGGCAAGCAACTCCAAGACGGTCAGCGCGCTTTCACCCGGTGCAAAGTTGATGCCGCCACTCGCGGTCAGGATCGTCCAGAGATAACTATTCGTAGGATTGAAGTTGGCCGCCAGTCCCGGAAGTCCGCCGAGCGTGAATGACGTGATGTCAATGTAAGCCTTGTTGTTCGTGGTGGCGTTGATGGTCAGCGAGCCGGAGAGGTTCAACAAATCCCAGCCTGTGCCCGCAGTGCCGGTGGCGTTGCTGATGTCCCAGCGATTCGTTGAACCGCCAAGCCAGAAGCTTGAACCGAGATTGAGCACGCCCACCACGTCGCCCGCCGAGATCGTTCCGCCGGTTCCGTTAGTCACGATTCCGCTGATGGAACCCGTGCCCGCCAGCGATCCCCCACCGCTGACGGACACGTTCCCCGTGCCGGTGCCGCTGCCCGTGGCGTTGTTCACCAACAATGAACCCCCGGTGATTGATGTGCCACCGGTGTAAGTGTTGGCTGAAGTCAACGTCGCGACTCCGGCGGTTGTTTTTACCAACCCCACTCCACCCCCTAATCGGCTGTTGATGTTACCAGCCTGAACTTGATACGACGAACTAGAGAGCAACGAACCGGTCGTCGCCTGCACCGTGCCGCCGAGAAGAAAGAACGAACTCACGTTCTGATTGAACGAGCCGATGTTCAACGTCCCACCAAGCATCACTAGATTTCCGCCGCCGAGTGCATTCGTTTTGGCTGCGATCACATTGCCGTCTTGGATCGTGATGCCGCCAGAAAAGGTGTTCGCCGTCGCGCCACCGAAAGTCAAAGTGCCGGAGCCTTGCTTGATCAGACTGCCGCTGCCGCGAAGGACATTTGAGATGCTGGTGTTAAAACCGCCCGCGATGGTGAGTGAATTGGCGTTGGCGAGATTCACGATTCCGCCGATGTCGAGACGTCCGGCGGCGGCGTTCCACGTTTGCGAATTGCTGAGGCTCAGGGTGCTGAAGATCGTCTGGCGATTCGTGCTAAAATTATTGATGCCACCCGCGCCAAGACTGAGCGTGGCACCGCCTTGAGAATTCAACGTGAACGCGGCAGCCGAAGACGCGAAGTTCAACGTCCGGATAAAATAGTTATTGTCCATCAGCGGGCTGGTTTTGAGATTTCCAGCGAACGTGATGTCAGTGTTTGTAAGGCCAGTCATCGTGCTGGCGGGCGGGGCGGTATTGGTGGCGGACCAATTGGAGTTGTTACTCCAGCGCGGATTGCCAGTCGCAGTGGGAGCATTGCCGTCCCAGACATAGTTCGTCACAGCGGCAGATGCGACCGTGGCAGGCAGGGCAGCGGCGGCGAGCAACGCCAGAAGACGGGACGTTTTGCCCGGAGTGAACCGGTGGACTTGCAGGCATGACGCATCGAGAGTGGGGACTTCGACGACTGGCAGGGACGACATAATATTTCTCCTTAACTTTTATGACGCCCCGCCGATACATCACATCAGAGGCAGAAAACGCTGTGTCGCAATAACGCAGAGAAATCTGTCCTCCTTACGAGGCAACCGGGATCCTTCATCATCGCAATATGGTGAACCAACCTCCGGTCGTCGCTGCATGTGCAAGGTTGGTGCCAGCCAACCCGCTCACGCCCTGGGATGCGACTCTTCGTAAGCTTTCTTCAACCGCTCCGTCGAGACATGCGTGTACACCTGTGTCGTCACCAGATGCGCGTGCCCCAGCAATTCCTGCACGCTCCGCAAATCCGCGCCCGCATCCAAAAGATGCGTGGCATAGCTGTGCCGCAGCTTGTGCGGCGTGATCGAGGGATCAAGGCCGGCCCGCACCAGATAGCCTTTTAACCTCCGCTGCATCATTGTCCCACTCATCGGCGAACGCTTCTTTGTCTCTGATAAAAACACCCGCCCCGTTCCCGTCGGCGGCTCGGCTAGAAACGTCCAATAGTGTTTGATGGCGTCCAACGCTGTCTTGCTTATGGGCAGCAGTCTCTCTTTTTTACCTTTGCCGCGCACCCGGACGATCTGTTCCGCCCAATCAATGTCCTCCACCCGCATCCCCACCATCTCGCTGATGCGCAAGCCGCAGGAGTAAATGGTTTCAAGGATGGCCACGTCCCGATGACACGCAGCCACAGAAATCGGGCGTCCGGCGGATTGCAGCTTCGGTTGGTTCAAAGTTTCCAAAGGTGCTTTGAGCAAATCCACCATCTGTTGCACGGTGAGAAACTGCGGCAACCGCTGTGGCATCTTCGGCAACGAGATGTTCTTAATCGGCGAAACCTCCACCGCGCCATGTCGGATAAGATATTTGTAAAACGTCCGCAACGCCGAGAAACGCAATGCAATGGCAGCGCGCCCCAACTTTTGCCTACCGAGGAAGCGCAGATAAGTCCGAAAGTCATCCCGCTGCAACTTGTCCCACACCGGCGGCTGTCTGCGCTCGTTCTTGTGCCAGTGAAAAAACTCGGAGATGGCTTGCTGATAGTTCCGCTGTGTGTAGATGGACGCGCCGCGATCCGTGGCCAGGTGCGTGAAAAATTTTGAAACCCACGCATCCGTGTTCTGCGACTTGATTGTCGGTTGCTCGTCCATTGCCGCGAAGCAGGAGACGGGTTGACGCGCCTCAAATCAACTCAGAAAACAAAAAGGCGCAGCGCGGCGTAGCCACAACCCAAGCTGATTGAATAAGGAAGCCATGAAACCAGGAACAGAAGGGAAAGCATCCGAATCCCCGCTAATTCAGAGCCACCGCTAACTTCTTTTCTCCGTCTCCAATTAGCGGTGGCTCTGAATTAGCGGGGTTATCCGTTCCGTG